>NZ_JBICTU010000017.1:0-203899 GCF_043197795.1 Sphaerisporangium sp. NPDC049003 | reverse complement strand
TACATTCCGAACCCGGAAGTTAAGCTTTCCAGCGCCGATGGTACTGCACCGGGGACGGTGTGGGAGAGTAGGACACCGCCGGACAAATATTTGATTGGTAGGGAAGCCATCCACATTGTGGGTGGCTTCCCTGCGTTATGGGGTCTTTTCCTCGTACGCGTCGAAGCGATGGCCCTTTCGTGGCGATGACTGTTCGTGCCGGCCGAGGGTTGTCCACAGAGGTCACAGGCGTGGCATGGACCGCGCGGCGCGGTAAGTAGGCTTCAGGTGTGGAATATCAGGCGGTCGAAAAGGCGATCTTGCAGCGAGGCGTGGAGTGGGACATCGATCCCACCCTGGACCGGATCAACGTCCTGATGGATCTGCTGGGCCAGCCCCAGCGGGCCTATCCGGTTGTCCACATCACCGGCACCAACGGCAAGTCGAGCACTGCCCGCATGATCGATTCTCTGCTTCGTGAGCGCAACCTCCGCGTCGGCCGGTTCACCAGCCCGCACCTCACCTCCATGCGCGAGCGCATCTCCCTCGACGGCGAGCCGCTCAGCGAAGACCGCTTCGCCGAGGTCTACGAAGACGTCCATCCCTATCTTGAGCTCGTCGACCAGCAGCAGGGCAGGCTCTCGTTCTTCGAGACGCTCACCGCCATGGCCTACGCCGCCTTCGCGGACGCGCCCGTCGACGTCGCGGTCATCGAGGTCGGCATGGGAGGCACCTGGGACTCGACGAACGTCGCCGACGGCGCCATCTCCGTGGTCACCCCCATCTCCCTCGACCACGTGGGCTACCTCGGGCCCGACATCGAGGCGATCGCCCGCGAGAAGGCAGGCATCATCAAGCCGGGCGCGACGGCCGTCCTGGCACAGCAGCCTCTCGCGGCGGCCGAGGTCCTGATGCGGCGTGCCGCCGAGACGGGGGCCACCGTCGCCCGCGAGGGGCTGGAGTTCGGCGTCGCCCACAGGGAGATCGCCATGGGCGGCCAGCTGCTCCGGCTCCAGGGTCTCAAGGGCGTCTACGACGAGGTCTTCCTCCCGCTCTTCGGAGAGCACCAGGCGGGTAACGCCGCCTGCGCGCTGGCCGCCGTCGAGGCGCTCACCGGGGGCGACGACCCGCTCGACGCCGATCTCGTACGGCGGGCGTTCGCGCAGGTGAGCTCACCGGGGCGGCTGGAGGTCATTCGGCGCGGCCCGACCGTGGTCGTGGACGCCGCGCACAACCCGGGTGCGATGGAAGTGGTCGTCCAAGCCCTGGAGGAGTCCTTCGGGTTCAGCAGGCTCGTCGCCGTGGTCGCGGTCATGGCCGACAAGGACGTCAGCGGCGTGCTGGAGCTCCTGGAGCCGGTCGTGGAGGAGATCGTCGTCACCCGCAACTCCTCACCGCGCTCCATGGATCCCGAGGAGCTGGCGAGGCTGGCCGAGGACATCTTCGGCAGCGAGCGTGTGCACGAGGTGGCGCGCATCGACGACGCCATCGACATCGCCATCGGCCTGGCCGAGGAGACCGGCGAGTTCGCCGGCGCGGGAGTCCTGATCACCGGCTCGGTCGTCACCGTCGGCGACGCTCGCACGCTCCTCAAGGCGGGGAGAGGCCGATGACGGCCGCCCAGGCCGGGAGCCCCCACACCGCCGCCCTCCACAGGGGATCGGGTGCCGGCGGCGGGGTCATAGGAGGGTGGGCGTGAACATCACTGTCACTCCGGGGATGCGGCGTCTGTGCGCCAGCGTGCTCGGCATGGAGGCCATCGTGCTGGCCCTGGTCACCCCCGTGGCCATCGTGGTGAACGGCGTGGCGCCCGGTGTCGCGGTTCCCGTGTGCATAGGGCTCGCGCTGGCATGCGTGGTCGTGGCGGGCGTCCTCAAGCGGCCGTCCGCGTACATCGCGGGCAGTGCGGTGCAGGTCCTGGCCATCGCCACCGGGTTTCTCGTATCGATGATGTTCTTCCTTGGCGTCATCTTCGCCGCCCTGTGGGTGACGGCGATATTTGTCGCTCGCCGTGTCGAGGGCGTGACTTAACGCTAAAGTCGGCCAGTATGGCCGTCCCCCCAATCCAGGCCGCGGGCTTCAGGAGTCTTGGCCGGGTCAACCGTCTACCGCTCGTGCTCGACGTGATAGTCGGGCTTCTCACCGCGGTCGCCCTTCCGCTGGCGATCGTGACGATCCCCAACACCATTTCCGTCGTCTCCGCCCTGCTTCCTCCAGAGCTCGCCGGCGTCGGGATCCTGAGGGCCCATGGGCTCGCGCTGCCCGTCATGCTGTGCACCGTCCCGCTCGCCGGGGCAGTGCTGAGACGGTTCCAGGCGGCGCCGATCCTCGTGGCGGGGCTGGCGCTGCTCGCCGCGGCCGATGTGGCCGGGGGCTTCGCCGGCTCGACGTTCGGCGTCGGCGCGCTGCGCGTCCTGCACGGCGTCGGCGCGGGCATGCTCGTCCCGGCGACCTTCGCCGCGAGCTGGGAGCGTCCTGGCGCGGCCCGGGGCGTCCTCGTGCCCGTCTGGGCAGGAGCGCTGGCCGTCAGCCTGCTGGGCGCCCAGGCGCTGGCTCTCTGGCCGCTCGACGACGTGACGTCCTGGCGGGTGACGCTCCAGCCGTATCCCCTGCTGACCGGCCTGGCGCTCGCGCTCGCGGCCGTCTACTTCGTGCTCTCGCGCCTGACCGGCGAGACCGCCGACGCGCGTGCCGCGGAGACGGCGCGAGGTCACCTGGTGCTCGCCGCGGGCCCGTCCGTCGGTATCGCCGTCCTGGCCTTCGGCACCACGTTCAACTGGCCGTCAGGGCTGATCGTCGCCGCGGCCGGGCTGGCGCTGGTGATGTTGCTGGCCATGTCGTGCGCGGGCCGCATCGAGGGGCCGGGTGGCCGCGCGCTCGCGTTCGTGATGGTCGCCGTCGGTCTGGTGGTCCTTCCGACCGCCGCCCAGGTGACCTACGTCGAGCTGGGAGGCCTTGGAGGTCCCGGTCTGTCGGGCATGTGGGCCCCATTCGGGCTCGCCGCCGTGATCGCGTTCGCCGCCGCGCTCGTGACCGGCCGGATGAGCGAGGCGCTGGTGCCGAGGCTCGTCGGCGGCGGGCTGGTGACCATGGTCGTGGGGCTGTGCGCGGTGCGCCTGTTCGTTCCCGCGCCCTCGGGGCTGCCTCTGGTCCTGCCGTTCACGCTTCTGACGGCGGGCGCCGCCGTCGCGGTCACCTCGGCCCTGAGAGGGGCGGGGCTCCGGGCGGCGCTGTTCGGGCTGTCCCTGTGCTTCCCGGCCGTCCTCAGCGGCTTCCTGCTCGGCACGGGGATCCAGGTCGACCGGCTGCGCGCGGTCAGCTCGTCCGGGAGGGTCACGTCGCAGGCCATGGTCGACGGTTTCGTGGGTGCCCTGCACATCTGGGCGCTCGTCGCCGGCTTCGCCGTCGTCGTCGTGCTGGCGGCGGGCGCCGTGCTGGCCCGCCGTTCCCCCGAGGAGAGCCCGGCCTCGTCCGGCGCGCTCCTCACCACGCCCTCCCCGCTCGGCGAAAGGATCGCTCCGAGGGGGACGACGACCGGGGAGACGACGACGAGGAAGGCGGGAGGCGAACGGTCTCCCGGAGACCCCGGAGCCCCGCCCCCTGGAGATCCCGGAGACCCCGGCGACACCGGAGATCCTGGAACCGCCATGATTCCTGTCGTTCCGCCGCCGGCTCGGTCTCCCGAGGCCACCACCGGCGAGGACGGCCAGGGGCCCGCCGCCCGGTAAGCTGCGCACACGCTTCCCCTCTTGCCGGCCGTCGCGCGCGGCGGCCGGCGATCACACTGAAGGAGATACTCGTGTCCGAGCGCACGCTTGTCCTGATCAAGCCCGACGGTGTCCGCCGTGGCCTCATCGGTGACGTGATCGCCCGCGTGGAGCGCAAGGGCCTCAAGGTCATAGCCATGGACCTCCGCACGCTGGACGCCGAGACCGCCAAGGCGCACTACGCCGAGCACGCCGAGAAGCCTTTCTTCGGTGAGCTCGTCGAGTTCATCACCTCCGGTCCGCTGGTGGCCATGGTTCTTGAGGGCCCGCGCGCCGTCGAGGCCTTCCGCGCCCTCGCGGGCGCCACCGACCCGGTGAAGTCGGCCCCCGGCACGATCCGCGGCGACCACGCCCTGGAGATCGGCGAGAACATCGTCCACGGGTCCGACTCACCCGAGTCCGCGGCTCGCGAGGTCAAGATTTTCTTCCCCGACCGTTTCTGAGCGTAGGCCGGTCAGCCCGGCCGGCGTTGAGCGGGAGACCCCGACCTGAAGGCCCCGGCGCGTGACACGCGCCGGGGCCTGACGCGTCCGCGGGGGTTTCGCGGTCGGCGACGCGCGCGGGAGCAGCGGGGGCCGAACCCGGGGGTGTCCACGGTCGCGGCGAGCTGGAACGGGTATAAGCGCAGGTCGGGGCCTTGGTGTCCCGGAACCGCGACAAGTTTTTTCTGAGCCGGACGGCTCGTTGCCCTCACGAGTGGGTACGTCACGTTACGATTCGAATGCGAATCGTAATCTCTCGCGAACGACCTGAAGGAAGGTTTCCTTCCCCATGGGCAGCAAGCTGGCATTCCTCGGCCGTGACATGGCCGTCGACCTGGGCACGGCCAACACGTTGGTGTACGTGCGCGGGCGCGGCATCGTGCTCAACGAGCCGTCGGTGGTCGCGATCAACACCACCACCGGCAAGATCGTGGCAGTGGGCATCGAGGCCAAGAGGATGATTGGCCGAACGCCCGGCAACATCGTGGCGATACGCCCGCTCAAGGACGGCGTGATCGCCGACTTCGACGTGACCGAGCGCATGTTGCGCTATTTCATCCAGCGGGTGCACAAACGGCGGCATTTCGCCAAGCCTCGCATCATCGTGGCCGTCCCGAGTGGCATCACCGGAGTCGAGCAGCGCGCGGTCAAGGAGGCGGGCTACCAGGCGGGCGCCCGCCGGGTCTACATCATCGAGGAGCCGATGGCCGCCGCGATCGGCGCCCGGCTGCCCGTCCACGAGCCGACCGGCAACATGGTGGTCGACATAGGAGGGGGCACCACCGAGGTCGCGATCATCTCGATGGGCGGCATCGTGACGAGCCAGTCGATCCGCGTCGGCGGCGACGAGCTCGACCAGGCCATCATCGCCTTCGCGAAGAAGGAGTACTCCCTGATGCTCGGGGAGCGCACCGCCGAGGAGATCAAGATCGCGATCGGCTCCGCGTGCCCCATGGGCGACGACTGCCACGCGGAGATCCGCGGCCGCGACCTGGTCACCGGGCTGCCCAAGACGATCGTGGTGTCGGCCGACGAGATCCGCAAGGCCACCGAGGAGCCCCTCAAGTCCATCGTGGACGCGGTGAAGTCGACGCTCGACAAGTGCCCTCCAGAGCTCTCGGGCGACCTGATGGACCGCGGCGTGGCCCTCACGGGCGGCGGCGCGCTCCTGAAGGGCATGGACGACCGCCTGCGCGACGAGACCGGCATGCCCATCCACCTCGTGGAGAACGCCCTGGACTCCGTGGCGCTCGGCTCGGGCAAGTGCGTCGAGGAGTTCGAGGTCCTGCAGCAGGTGCTGGTGCCGGAGCCGAGACACTGATGGAGCAGGGGCACCGATGAGGGATACCCGCCGCGCGCGGTTGGTCCTTGGGCTGCTGCTGGCCGCGGCGCTCGTCCTGATCACCATCGACCATCGGCAGCGCGACGATTCCCTGTTCGGGCCCGTCCGCACCGTCGCGGCGTCGCTGTTCGGCGCGGTCGAGGAGGCGGGCACGGGTGTCGTACGGCCCGTCGGCGACTTCTTCGGCACCTTCGCCTCCGCCTCCGACTCCAAGCGCCAGATCACGCTGCTGCGCGCGGAGAACGCCCGGCTGCGCCATGAGCTGACCGCTCACAGCCTCGACCGCCACAGATCGGCCGAGCTGGACCGCATGCTGGGGCTCTCCGGTCTCGGCGGCTACCGCGTGGTGGCGGCCCAGGTGATCGCCAGGCGCGGCGTTCCCGGGTTCGAGGACGCCGTCGAGATCGACGCGGGCACCGGCGACGGCGTGAAGTCCGAGATGACCGTTCTCAACGGTGACGGCCTGGTGGGCCGCGTCGTCCACACCAGTCCGAGCACCTCCACCGTCGTCCTGCTCACCGACTCGGCGTCCTCGGCGGGGGCCCGGGTCGAGGGGAGCAACGAGATCGGCCTGGTGACGGGGCTCGGCCCGGTCGCCGAGGGACGGCTCATCCGCTTCCGGCTCCTCGACTCGGCGGCGCCGCTGACCGCCGGCCGCCGCATCGTGAGCTTCGGCTCGCAACGCGGCATGCCGTACGCGCCGGGCCTGCCGGTGGGCACGATCCAGCGCGTGGAGGCCACGCCGGGGGAGCTGACCCGGGTGGCGTACGCCAGGCCCTTCGTCGACTTCACTGCGCTCGACGTCGTCGGGGTGGTCGTACGGGCGCCACAGCGCGATCCCCGCGACGCGATGCTGCCGCCGCCTCCTCCCGCGGCGAAGGCCAGTCCCCCCAGTTCGCCGCCCAAGGCGCCGTCGCCTTCGGCCTCATCGCCCGCCTCCCCCTCACCGTCCTCGACGGCCCGGGGCCAGGACGACGCCGACGGTGAGCATCCGCGCGGCACGCGCCAGAGCCCCGTCCAGACCCGGGAGCAGTCGGCGCGCACACGTTCCGCCCCCAGGGCCGGGCGGCCGGCCGCCCCGCGCAGGCGGTCCGCCGCCATACGGGAGGGGCCCGGCAGCCGGCCCCGCGAGCGGCAGGCGCAAGGCATGCGGGGGCGGGCGCAGAGCGGCACGCGCGAGCGGCAGGCGGAAGGCATGCGAGGGCGGGCGCAGAGCGGCACGCGCGAGCGGCCCGGCGAGAAGGCACACGAGCGGCCCGGCGCGAGGAAGCACGACCGGGCCGGTGAGAGGACATGAAGCGTGATCCGAGCGATGGCGGCGGTGCTGCTCGTCGGCCTCATCATGATCGTGCAGGTGACCGTCGTGAACCGCCTGCCGCTGCCGGGCGGCGGCGGCCCCGACCTGGTGCTCCTCACGGTCGTGGTGATCGCGCTGGCGCGCGGGGCGGTCGCCGGCGCGCTCATCGGCTTCGCCGCCGGCCTGAGCACCGACCTGCTGCCGCCGGTGGCCCACGTCATCGGGCAGTACGCCCTGGTCTTCTGCCTGGTGGGCTTCATGGTCGGCCGCGCCACCGAGCGGGCGCCCGGCTCCTCGGCGGTCACGGTCATCATCGCGCTGATGCTCGCGCCGCTGATGTCGGCCGGGGTGGGCGGCCTGCTCGGTGATCCCCGGGTCGACTGGCGGGCTCTGCTCAGCCTCTGGCCCTCGCTGGTGATGTACAACCTGGCCCTGGCCGCGCTGCTCTTCTGGGTGGTGTCCCGGTACTCCGGAGACCGCCGCCGCAGGAGGCGGAAGGCCGTGCCCACCGGCGCCTACCCGGTCCGGAGGCACGTGTGATCAGGGTCCGCGCCCGGCTGGTGGTGCTGCAGTTCGTCGTGCTGACCCTGATCACGGTCCTCGCCGTACGGCTGTGGCAGGTGCAGGTCGTGCGCGGCGGCCAGTTCGTGGCGGCGGCGACCGAGACCCGCACCCGCGACGTCGTCGTCCCGGCCGTGCGCGGGCAGATCCTTGACGCGACAGGGCGTCCTCTGGTGCGCAACCGCACATCGCTGGTCGTCTCGATCGACCGCGCCGAGATCGAGCGCATGCGCGACGGTGGCGTGGCCGTGCTCAAGCGGCTCGCGGTGGTGCTCGACCGCCCGGTCAAGGAGCTGCGCCAGCGCATCCGCCCGTGCGGGCCCCACGTGACCCGTCCCTGCTGGCCGGGCTCGCTGTACTCGCCGATCCCCATCGACGACAACGTCACCCCCCGGGAAGCGCTGCAGATCCTGGAGCGCCAGGAGGACTTCCCCGGGGTCATCGCCGAGGTGCAGGCCGTGCGGGAGTATCCCCTCGGCTCCGGGGCCTCCCAGACCCTCGGCTACCTGCAACCGGTCACCGAGGCCGAGCTGAAGAAGCGATCGACCCTCAAGGCCAACTTCTCCGGTGTCGACCTCGTCGGCAGGGACGGGCTCGAATACGTGTACGACGACGCGCTGCGCGGGTCGCCGGGGCTGCGGAGGGTCCAGGTCGACCGCATGGGCAAGGTCCTCGGCATCGAGCGGCAGACCCCCCCGACGCCGGGCGACATCCTGATCACCAACATGGACGCCGACGTGCAGAAGGTCGTCGACCAGGCGCTCGCCAACGCCATGAAGAACGCCCCGAAGGCCGACGGCGCCGCCGCGGTCGTCCTGGACGTGAAGACCGGCGGGGTCATCGCGCTCGGCAGCATGCCGACCTACGATCCCGCGGTCTGGGCGGGAGGCATCTCCGAGAAGGACTACCAGCGGCTGCTGTCGGAGAAGGCGGGCCTGCCGCTGGTCTCCCGGGCGACCCACGGCGAGTTCGCGCCCGGTTCGACGTTCAAGGTCTCCTCCCTGTCCGCGATGATCAGAGACGGGTACCCCCTGCGCGGCAAGTACGACTGCCCGGGGGCCTACGACATCGGGGGCCGGGCGTTCCACAACTTCCACGGCATCGGCATGGGGGTCATCGACCTTCACACGGCTCTGGTGAAGTCGTGCGACACGATCTTCTACAAGGCCGCGAGCGAGATGTGGACGCGGGACGGCGGGAACAAGCCCGTGCCGCACCCCAAGGAGCCGATGACCAACACGGCCAAGATGTTCGGATTCGGCAAGAAGACCGGCATCGACCTGCCCGGCGAGGTGTCCGGGCGCGTCCCGGGCCGCACGTGGAAGAAGCAGCAGTGGACGGCGACCAAGAACAACAGCTGCACGCGGGCCAAGACGGGCTATCCCGAGGTGGAGAAGAAGGACCCCGCCCGCGCCGCCTACCTCAAGACGCTGGCCCACGAGAACTGCGTCGAGGGTTTCGAGTGGCATGTCAGCGAGGCCGCGAACCTTTCCATCGGCCAGGGCGACGTGCTGGTGACTCCCCTACAGCTGGCCGCCGCCTATGCCGCGATCGTGGGTGACGGCAAGCTGCGCAGCCCCCGCATCGCCAAGGCGATCGTGCGGCCGGACGGCACCCACGTACAGGAGATCAAGGCGCCGGTCACCGGGCGGCTTCCGATCAGCAAGGAGACCCGTGACTACATCCGCGCCGCGCTCAGCGAGGTGACCTCCGACGGCACCGCGGCGGGTGCCTTCAGCGGGTTCCCGATGAACGTGGTGAAGATCGGCGGCAAGACAGGTACCGCCGAGGTCTACGGCAAGGAGGACACCTCGTGGTTCGCCTCCTTCGCCCCGGCCGCCGCCCCGAGGTTCGTGGTCGTCGTCACGATCTCGCAGGGTGGTCAGGGCGCCATGGCCGCGGCCCCCGCGGCGCGCGAGATCTACGAGGGCATCTACGGCATCAAGGGCAAGGCCGCGCTGCCCGGCGGCAAACCCGTCGAGAAGCTCCCGTCGATCAGGAGAGACGGGACGGTGGTGCGGTGAACCAGGCTCTCGCCCCGCAGAGCCGCTCCTTCGTCCGCAGGGCCATGGGGGCGCAGTCGGCGGTGTGGCGCGTCGACGGTGTCCTGTTGGTCGCCGTCATGGCCCTGTCGATCATCGGCACGCTGCTGGTGTGGTCCTCGACGCGCACGTGGGCGGCGGGCGCGCCGACGGGCATGGTCAAGAAGCACATCCTCAACCTGGCCATCGGTTGGATCCTCTGCGGGGTCACGGCGATGGCCGACCAGCGGACCCTGCGGGTCTACGCGCCCGTCGTGTACGGGGTGTCGCTTCTCGGGCTCCTCGCGGTGGTCACCCCGCTCGGTTCGACGATCAACGGGTCCCACTCGTGGATCCTGCTGGGCGGCGGGTTCGCGGTCCAGCCGTCCGAGCTCGCGAAGCCGGCGCTGATCCTCATGCTCGGCGCGCTGCTCGCCGAGCCCGCGCCGGGCACCGACCGGCCCCGCACGCTCGACCTGCTGCTCTGCGTCGCCGCCGCGGGCATCGCCATGGGCCTGATCATGCTCCAGCCGGACTTCGGCACCACGATGGTGCTCGCCGTCATCACCGGCGGGTTGCTGATCTTCGGGGGCCTGCGCAAGCGCTACATCGTCGGGCTCAGCGTGCTGGCGATGGCCGGCGCCGCCGCCGTGTGGCTCTTCGGCCTGCTCAAGCCGTACCAGGTGGCGCGGTTCACCGCGTTCATCAACCCGGCGAACGACCCGCGCGGTGCCGGGTACAACAGCACGCAGGCGTTGATCGCGATCGGTTCGGGGGAGCTGTTCGGCAAGGGGCTGTTCCACGGGGGCCAGACCACCGGGCGGTTCGTCCCCGAGCAGCACACCGACTTCATCTTCACCGTGGTGGGGGAGGAGTTCGGGTTCCTCGGCTCGGTCACCGTGGTCGCGCTGCTCGGGGTGGTGCTGCTGCGCGGGCTGCGCATCGCCAGGCACTGCGAGGACCGGTTCGGCGCCCTGGTGGTGGGGGGCATCGTGTGCTGGTTCGCCTTCCAGTCGTTCGTCAACATCGGGATGACCATCGGCATCATGCCGATCACCGGGGTGCCCCTGCCCTTCGTGTCGTACGGAGGCACCGCGACGTTCGCCAACATGATCGCCCTCGGATTACTCCAGGCCGTCCACATCCGCGAACGCGCGTTCTAGCCGAGCTCCCGGTCCCGGGCGGGGGCTCGGCTGGCACGATTCGGGGTGAGCAGGAACTACCCTTGGGAGCATGTCTGTCGAGTCGCTGTTTCCCCGCCTGGAACCGCTCCTGCCCAAGGTGCAGAAGCCGATCCAGTACGTAGGGGGTGAGCTCAATTCGACCCTCAAAGACTGGGACGAGGCGACCGTCCGCTGGGCCCTCATGTATCCCGACGCGTACGAGGTGGGCCTGCCCAACCAGGGCGTCCAGATCCTCTACGAGATCCTGAACGAGCTGCCCGAGACGCTGGCCGAGCGCACCTACGCGGTCTGGCCCGATCTTGAGGCGCTCATGCGGGAGCACGGCGTGCCGCAGTTCACCGTCGACGCGCACCGCCCGGTGCGGGCGTTCGACGTGCTGGGAGTGTCGTTCTCGACCGAGCTGGGCTACACCAACCTGCTGACCGCGCTCGACCTGGCCGGCATCCCGCTGCACGCCGTCGACCGCGGTGAGGACGACCCGCTCGTGCTGGCGGGCGGCCACGCGGCGTTCAACCCCGAGCCGGTCGCCGACTTCCTCGACGCCGCGGTGCTCGGCGACGGCGAGCAGATCGCCATCGCCATCTCCGAGGTGATCCGTGAGTGGAAGGACGAGGGCCGCCCCGGCGGGCGCGACGAGCTTCTCATGCGTCTCGCCTCGACCGGCGGGGTCTACGTCCCGAAGTTCTACGACGTCGAGTACCACCCCGACGGGCGCATCAAGCGGGTGGCGCCCAACCGGTCGGGCGTGCCGTGGCGGGTGCAGAAGCACACCGTCATGGACCTCGACGAGTGGCCCTACCCCAAGAAGCCGCTGGTCCCGCTGGCCGAGACCGTGCACGAGCGCTTCAGCGTCGAGATCTTCCGCGGCTGCACCCGCGGCTGCCGGTTCTGCCAGGCGGGCATGATCACCCGTCCCGTCCGCGAGCGGTCGATCACGACCATCGGCGACATGGTGGAGGCGGGCGTCAAGGAGTCCGGCTTCAACGAGGTCGGCCTGCTGTCGCTGTCGAGCGCCGACCACTCCGAGATCGCGGCGGTGGCCAAGGGCCTGGCCGACCGCTACGAGGGCACCAACACCAGCCTGTCGCTCCCCTCGACCCGCGTCGACGCGTTCAACATCGACCTGGCCAACGAGTTCTCGCGCAACGGCCGTCGCTCCGGCCTGACGTTCGCGCCCGAGGGCGGGTCCGAGCGCATGCGCAAGGTGATCAACAAGATGGTCACCGAGGAAGACCTGATCCGCACCGTCACCACGGCGTACAGCCAGGGCTGGCGGCAGGTGAAGCTCTACTTCATGTGCGGGCTGCCCACCGAGATGGACGAGGACGTGCTCGGCATCGCCGATCTCGCCAAGAAGGTCATCAAGGCGGGCCGCGAGGTCACCGGCTCCCGTGACATCCGCTGCACCGTGTCCATCGGCGGGTTCGTGCCCAAGCCGCACACCCCGTTCCAGTGGGCCGCCCAGTGCGACCACGAGACCGTCGACCGCAGGCTCAAGCAGCTCAGGGACTCCCTTCGCACCGACAAGCAGTACGGCAAGTCCATCGGCTTCCGCTACCACGACGGCCAGCCCTCGATCGTCGAGGGCCTGCTGTCACGGGGAGACCGCCGGGTCGGCGCCGTGATCAGGGCCGTCTGGGAGGACGGAGGCCGCTTCGACGGCTGGAGCGAGCACTTCTCCTACAGCCGCTGGATGGCTTGCGCCGAGCGTGCCCTGGCCGGCGAGCCGGTCGACGTCGGCTGGTACACCACGCGTGAGCGCGAGGAGGTCGAGGTGCTCCCCTGGGACCACCTGGACGCCGGGCTCGACCGCGAGTGGCTCTGGCAGGACTGGCAGGACGCCACGAGCGAGACCGAGGTCGAAGACTGCAGGTGGACGCCCTGTTACGACTGCGGGGTCTGTCCCACCATGGGCACCGAGATCCAGATCGGCCCGACGGGAAGGAAACTCCTCCCTCTTACGGTCGTCTGACCCGCCGGATGGAAGCAAACACCCGGTGTAACCGTTGACGAGATAGGCCATCCGGTCGCGGTGGTTTAGCCTCTTCCCGTACGACGTGAGACCGGGTGGGCCTGAGCGGCCTTTATCCTGGGAAGATGACCAGCCACTTGACACAGGAAGGATGACGTAGCTGAAGAACCCTGTTCCTGATGGGCCCCCGCCCGCGCCAGTGGTGCAGCGCCTCCGTGTGCGCTACGCCAAGCGTGGCCGCCTGCGGTTCACCAGCCACCGAGACATCTCGCGCGCCATCGAGCGTGCGGTGCGCCGGGCCGGCATTCCGGTTGGCTTCAGCGCGGGATTCTCCCCCCATCCGAAGATCTCCTACGCGGGAGCCGCTCCGACCGGGGTGGCCAGCGAGGCCGAATATCTTGAGATCGGTGTCGTCTCGGCGTGCGAGCCCGATCGGCTCCGTGCCGATCTCGACTCGTCGCTGCCACCGGGTCTCGACGTGCTCGACGTCGTCGAGGCACGTGCCGGGAGCCTGGCCGACAGGCTGGAGTGCTCGGTCTGGGAGGTTCGCCTGCCGGGAGCGGAGCCGCGAGAGGCGAAGGCGGCGGTCGATCTTTTCCTGGCCGCCGAGCGTGTCGAGGTCGAGCGCCTGACCAAGAAGGGCCTGCGCCGCTTCGACGCGCGGGAGGCCGTGATCGCGCTGACGCCAGATGAGGCGACGCAAGGAACAGCGGGCCGGGAGCCGAGCCAGCCATGTGCGATACTTCGTATGGTTGTCCGGCACGTTACGCCCGCCGTTCGACCCGACGACGTGCTCACGGGTCTGCGTCTTGTGGCTGATTTCGCGCCGCCGTCACCCCCCGCGGTGACCAGGCTGGCGCAGGGTCCGCTCGACGCGCACACCGGTGGGACCGCCGACCCGCTCGACCTGGACCGCGACATTCGCGGCGGCGAGCCGGGACCGGCTGTGCAGCACGTCGGTGACCACAAATAGGACTTGGCGCCGGGCCCCCGACAGGTGGCCTGGCGCACAGCGAGAGACGAGAGCTCCCGCGCGGCGCGGAAACGTGCCCGGGAGCCTGACGGGAGAACGCCCGCATGCTCGACAACGAGCCCATCGTCGGAGCCTCCGGCCCTGATGGGGATACAACAGCACAACAAGAACCGAAGCCGGTCAGGCGTCGCCGTGCGGCGAGCCGTCCGGCGGGCCCGCCACCCGAGGAGGCCGAGCGCGCCGCGGGCCTGGTGAGCGATTCGGGGGCGCCGGTCGCGACCGCCGCTCCTTCCACCGCCGTTCCCACCGCGGACACCGCGCAGGCCACGATCGCGGGCACCGCGACAGGTGCCGGCGAGACCCCGCGCGCCCAGGAGGCGGCCCCGCGCCATGAAACGGCGACGGGCGCCGAGGAGACGGCCCCGAGCGCACAGGAGGCCTCGCCCGTCGTCGCGGCCGAGGCGCCTCCCAAGCGCGCCACCCGGACGCGCCGTACGACGGTCAAGGACCCCGACGCGCCGGTCACCCCGCGCCGTTCACGCACCGCCAAGAAGGACGCCGTCCCGGCCGAGGAGGTCCCCGAGGCGGAGGCCGCCCCGGTGAAGCGCCGGCGCACCCGGAAGGCCGCCGAGGTCGCGGAGATCCCCGAGGTCCCCGAGATCCAGGTCGCACCCGGCGTCGAGAGCCCCGCCGAGGCTGCGGTCGCCGAGGCGATCGTCGAGTCGCTGCCCGCCGAGGAGCCGCTCGACGACGAGCCCGCCGGTGAGGACATCACCGAGGAGGCTCCGCCCCAGGCCTCGGTGTTCGTCGACCCGTTCGGCCTGACCGCGATGGGAGGCCGCGCGGCCGCGCCCACCGTCACCTTCCAGGCGCCCGCCGCCGTCTTCCAGCCGATCTTCCAGGCGCCCGAGCCGCGTCCGGCCGTACAGCCGGTCGTGCCCCAGCCCTACCCGCAGCAGCAGGCCGAGCCGGCCGACGAGCAGCCCGACGAGGCCGAGGACGCCGGCGAGACCGCGCAGGACGAGGACGACGACCAGGATGACGCGGGCGGCCGTCGCCGTCGCCGTCGCCGCGGGGGCCGCGGCCGGGGCAAGGTGCGCGAGCAGGACGAGGCCGACGAGACCGAGGACGGCGAGGGCGAGCCGCGCGCGGCGAACGCCGACCAGGCCGACCAGGCCGAGGCCGAGCAGGCGCGGGACTCCCGCGACGCCGACGGCGACCAGGACGACGAGGACGCCGGTTCCTCGCGCCGCCGTCGCCGTCGCCGCCGCAGGGGCGGGGACGACGCGGAGACGCCCGCCGACGACCCGCCCAACACGGTCGTGCGCATCCGCGCGCCCCGGGCCGGGCGTCCCACCTCGGTCGACGAGGTCCAGGGCTTCCGCGGTTCCACGCGTCTGGAGGCCAAGAAGCAGCGCCGCCGTGAGGGCCGTGAGCAGGGACGCCGCCGTCCCCCGGTGATCACCGAGTCGGAGTTCCTGGCCCGGCGCGAGTCGGTCGAGCGCGTGATGGTGGTCCGCCGTCAGGGCGGGCGCACCCAGATCGCGGTGCTGGAGGACGGCGTGCTCGTCGAGCACTACGTCGACCGCGAGGCCAGCCAGTCGTACGTCGGCAACGTCTATCTCGGCAAGGTGCAGAACGTCCTGCCGTCGATGGAGGCCGCGTTCATCGACGTCGGCAAGGGCCGCAACGCCGTCCTTTACGCCGGTGAGGTCAACTTCGACACCGCCGGCCTCGAAGGCCAGCCCAAGCGCATCGAGGCGGCCCTGAAGTCCGGGCAGTCGGTGCTGGTCCAGGTCACCAAGGACCCCATGGGTCACAAGGGCGCCCGGCTCACCAGCCAGATCAGCCTTCCCGGCCGCTACCTGGTGTACGTGCCCGACGGCTCCATGACGGGCATCAGCCGCAAGCTCCCCGACAAGGAGCGCAGCCGGCTGAAGGCCATCCTCAAGAAGGTCATGCCGGAGAACGCCGGCGTGATCGTCCGGACCGCCGCCGAGGGCGCGTCCGAGGAGGAGCTCAGCCGCGACGTGGCCCGCCTGTCGGCGCAGTGGGAGAACATCCAGCGCAAGGCCAAGGGCGCGAGCCCTCCCGAGCTGCTCTCCTCCGAGCCCGACCTGACCATCCGGGTGGTCCGCGACGTCTTCAACGAGGACTTCTCCTCGCTGGTCGTGGCCGGCGACGAGGCCTGGGGCACGGTCGACGAGTACGTCAGGTACGTCGCGCCGCACCTGGCCGACCGCCTGACCAAGTGGGAGGACGGCGACGTCTTCGCCGCCTACCGCATCGACGAGCAGATCTCCAAGGCGATGGAGCGCAAGGTGTGGCTGCCGAGCGGCGGCTCCCTTGTGATCGACCGCACCGAGGCCATGACCGTCGTCGACGTCAACACCGGCAAGTTCACCGGCCAGGGCGGCAACCTGGAGGAGACCGTCACCAGGAACAACCTGGAGGCGGCCGAGGAGATCGTCCGTCAGCTCCGGCTGCGGGACATCGGCGGCATCATCGTCATCGACTTCATCGACATGGTCCTGGAGAGCAACCGTGACCTGGTGCTCCGGCGCATGCTGGAGTGCCTGGCCCGCGACCGCACGAAGCACCAGGTCGCGGAGGTCACCTCTCTCGGGCTGGTCCAGATGACCCGCAAGCGGGTCGGCCAGGGCCTCCTGGAGGCGTTCTCGACGCCGTGTGACTGCTGCAACGGGCGCGGGCTGATCGTCTCGACCGAGCCGGTCGAGGCCAAGCCCGAGCCGAGGGGCACGCAGGGCAAGATGGCGGTGGAGAAGGCCGTGGCCGAGAAGCTCGAGAAGGCCGGTGCCGACCGGCTTCTCAAGGAGGGTGGCGTCGCGGTCGCGGCGAACGGCGAGGGAGGTCGTGATAGCGTGACGGATGCGCTTGACGGCTCTTCCGAGGAGGACGCGCAAGCCGCACAGCCTTCCGCCCGGGGGCGGCGACGCTCCCGAAAGGCCACCAGACCGGCTGGGCCGGCCGAGTAGGCCGGCAACCCGGCGATCCGTCCGGTTCGACCAGGGCACCCGCAATCCGGTATCCTAGTCAATCGGTGCGTCCGGTGGCGCGCCTAGCTTCGCGCGCCTACCCGGTTCGCCGGTCGTGTGTATCGACGGTAGCTGGATGCATGAGGCGCAGCGTTCAGCGAGCAATTAGCCAGAAGAAGGGTTCCGCGGTGTACGCGATCGTTCGTTGCGGCGGCAGGCAGCAGAAGGTCTCCGTCGGTGACGTCCTCGAGGTAGACAAGGTCGCCGGTGAGGTCGGCTCCACGGTGTCGCTGGCGCCGGTGCTCGTCGTCAACGACGGCGATGTCACCACAGACGCTGCCACGCTTGGCAAGTTCGAGGTGACCGCCGAGATTCTCGGCGAGACCAAGGGCCCCAAGATTCGCATTCTCAAGTACAAGAACAAGTCTGGTTACAAGAAGCGCCAGGGTCACCGTCAGCGGTACACCCAGGTGAAGGTAACCGGCATCAACCCCGGGAAGTAGTGGTAGCGAACCATGGCACACAAGAAGGGCGCCTCGTCCACCCGGAACGGCCGTGACTCCAACGCCCAGCGGCTTGGTGTCAAGCGTTTCGGCGGCCAGCTCGTGAACGCCGGCGAGATCATCGTCCGCCAGCGCGGCACCCACTTCCACCCGGGTGACAACGTGGGCCGGGGTGGCGACGACACGCTGTTCGCGCTGATCGCCGGTCACGTGCAGTTCGGCAACAAGCGCGGCCGCCGCGCTGTGAGCATCGTCCCGGCCGCGGAGTAGATCCGCCGATCGGGAAAGGGGCCGCCGCCCCGCGCGAGAGCGCGGCGGACGGGGGCCCGGCCAGAACGTTGATGAGGCGGATCGACTTGTCGATCCGCCTCATCGTCGTGAAGGGGTACCACCGGTGCGGGGAGCGCGGCGGTGGCACGGCGTGGACCAGACGGGCACGCTTGTGAGAGGGAGTAGCGGTGGCTGAGTTCGTCGACCAGGTGGTCCTTTACGTCAAGGCCGGTGACGGGGGAAACGGCTGCGCGTCCATCCACCGTGAGAAGTTCAAGCCGCTCGGCGGTCCCGACGGGGGCAACGGCGGGCGCGGGGGTGACGTGATCCTGGAGGTCGACCCCAACACCTCCACCCTTCTCGACTACCACCACCGGCCCCACCGCAAGGCCGCGAACGGCAAGCAGGGCGCCGGGTCCAACCGCGACGGCGCCTGGGGCGAGGACGTGGTCCTCCCGGTCCCCAACGGCACGGTCGTGAAGGACGCCAAGACCGGCGAGGTGCTGATCGACCTCATCGGCGCCGGCACGCGGTACGTCGTGGCCCAGGGCGGTCACGGGGGCCTCGGCAACGCCGCCCTGGCCTCCACCAAGCGCAAGGCCCCCGGCTTCGCGCTGCTCGGCGAGCAGGGCGACGAGATCGAGGCCGTGCTGGAGCTCAAGACGGTCGCCGACGTGGCGCTCGTGGGCTTCCCGAACGCCGGCAAGTCGTCGCTGATCGCGGCCCTGAGCGCCGCCCGGCCCAAGATCGCCGACTACCCGTTCACCACGCTGGTGCCCAACCTCGGTGTCGTCACGGCGGGGGAGACGGTGTTCACCGTCGCCGACGTGCCCGGGCTGATCCCCGGCGCCTCCGAGGGCCGGGGGCTCGGCCACGAGTTCCTGCGCCACGTGGAGCGGTGCTCGACGATCGTCCACGTCATCGACTGCGCCACGATCGAGCCCGGGCGTGACCCGCTCACCGACTTCGGGGTGATCGAGGCCGAGCTGGCCGCCTACGGCGAGCTGGACGACCGCCCGCGTCTCGCCGTGCTCAACAAGGCCGACGTCCCCGAGGCGCGCGAGCTCGCCGACATGGTGCGGCCGATGCTGGAGGACAAGGGCCTCAAGGTCTTCATGATCTCCGCGGCCACCCACGAGGGGCTGCGCGAGCTGTCGTTCGCCGTGGCCGAGATGGTGGCGGCCGCCAGGGCCGCCAAGCCCGTCGAGGAGCCCACCAGGCTGGTCATCCGTCCCAAGCAGTTCGGCGACGCCGGGTTCACGGTCAGGCGGATCGACGACGACACCTTCCAGGTCACCGGCGAGAAGCCCGAGCGCTGGATCAAGCAGACCGACTTCACCAACGACGAGGCCGTCGGCTACCTCGCCGACCGCCTCGAACGGCTGGGCATCGAGAAGGCGCTCAGCGAGGCGGGGGCCAAGGCCGGCGCCGAGGTCGTCATCGGCTCGATGGAGGGCGGCTACATCTTCGACTGGCATCCGACGCTCGACGCCGAGGCCAATCAGGGCCCGCGCGGCTCGGACAACCGCCTCGGGTAGCCCGGCGACCGGGCGTCCGGGACTTACCGGCGCGGCACGGTGGACGGGTCCGCCGGTCGCGGCGATCATGCGACAGCAGGTAAGCGAGCGAAGGGTGCGGAGCGTGGACATCGCCGGTCGGGAGCGGGTGGCCGCTGCTTCACGCCTGGTCGTCAAGGTGGGGTCGTCGTCGCTGACGACCCCGCAGGGCACCATCGACGTCGACCGGGTGGACGCCCTGGTCGACGTCCTCGCCGCCCGCGCCGGGAACGGCACACAGCTGGTGCTGGTGTCCTCCGGCGCCATCGCCGCCGGGCTCGGGCCCCTCGGCCTGACCGCCCGGCCGCGTGACCTCGCGACCCAGCAGGCGGCGGCCTCGGTCGGGCAGGGCGTGCTCGTCGCCCGCTACACCTCCTCCTTCGCCCGGTACGGCCTGCGCGTGGGCCAGGTCCTGCTCACCGCGGACGACATGATGCGCCGGGCCCACCACCGCAACGCGCAGCGGACCCTGGTGCGGCTCCTGGAGCTCGGCATCGTCCCGGTGGTCAACGAGAACGACACGGTCGCCACCGACGAGATCCGCTTCGGCGACAACGACCGCCTGGCGGCCCTGGTGGCCCACCTGATCCACGCCGACGCGCTGGTGCTGCTGTCGGACGTGGACGCCCTGTACGACGGCGACCCCCGGGTGCCGGGCGCCCAGCGGATCCCCCAGGTCAACGGGCCGGCCGATCTCGAAGGCGTCGAGCTCGGCCGGTCGGGCCGGGTCGGCACCGGCGGCATGATCACCAAGGTCGAGGCGGCGCGCATCGCCACGGGGGCGGGCGTCCCCGTCGTGCTCACCTCCGCCGCCCACGCCGCGCAGGCCCTCGCGGGCAGGGACGTCGGCACGTACTTCCAGCCGGAGGGCCGCCATCCGGGCACCCGCCTGCTCTGGCTCGCCCACGCGACCACCGGCAGGGGCCGCCTGCACCTGGACGCCGGGGCGGTGGAGGCCGTGGTGATGCGGCGCAAGTCGCTGCTCCCCGCCGGGGTCACACTCGTGGAGGGCGACTTCACCGCCGGCGACCCGGTCGACCTCTACAGCCCGCACGGCACGCCCGTGGCCCGGGGCCTGGTGAACTTCGACGCCGCGGAGATCCCCGAGCTCCTCGGCCGCTCCACGCGCGAGCTGGCCGCGAACCTCGGCCCTGAGTACGAGCGGGAGCTGATCCACCGAGACGACATCGTCATACTGGATCCCACCATCGAGAGCAGGAGCGCGAGGCATGTCTGAGGCCGATGACTTTCTGAGGGTCGCCCACGACGCCAAGGAGGCCGCCGCCGAGCTGGCGCCGCTGCCGCGCTCCGCCAAGGACGCCGCCCTGCGCGCCGTCGCCGACGCCCTGGTGGCCCGCGCGAAGGAGATCGTCGAGGCCAACGCCCTCGACGTCGCCGCCGCACGCGAGAGCGGCACCCCCGAGACGATGATCGACAGGCTCAGGCTCGACGACAAGCGCGTCGGGGCCATCGCGGGCGCGGTGCGCGAGGTGGCCGAGCTGCCCGACCCGGTCGGCGAGGTCGTGCGGGGGAGCACGCTGCCGAACGGCCTTGAGCTCCGGCAGATCAGGGTGCCGCTGGGCGTCGTCGGCATCATCTACGAGGGCCGCCCCAACGTCACGGTCGACGCCGCCGCCCTCTGCCTCAAGAGCGGCAACGCCGTCCTGCTGCGCGGGTCCTCCAGCGCCTACCGGTCCAACACCGTCCTCGTGCGGATCATGCAGGACGCGCTCGGCGGCACCGAGGTGCCCTCGGGGGCCGTGCAGCTGGTGCCGGGCACCACGCGCGATTCGGTGAAGCACCTGATGCGCGCCAGGGGCCTGGTCGACGTGCTGATCCCGCGCGGCGGCGCGTCCCTGATCAACTCGGTGGTGGAGGAGTCCACGGTGCCGGTGATCGAGACCGGTGTCGGCAACTGCCACGTGTACGTGGACGCCGACGCCGACCTGGACCTGGCGCTGGAGATCCTCGTCAACGCCAAGACCCAGCGTCCGTCGGTGTGCAACGCGGCGGAGACGTTCCTGGTCCACGCGGAGGTCGCCGACGCGTTCGTACCGGCGGCCCTGGCGCGGCTCGCCAAGGAGGGCGTGACCGTGCACGGCGACGAGCGTGTCGCCTCGTACGCGGCGGGAGCCCCTGAAGGCGTCGTGGTGCCCGCCACCGAGGAGGACTTCGGTGAGGAGTACCTCTCCCTGGACATCGCGGCGGCCGTGGTCGACTCGCTGGAGGAGGCGGTCGCGCACATCCGGCGGTACGGCTCGGCGCACACCGACGCGATCGTCACGCGGTCGCAGGGCGCGGCCCGGCGTTTCGTCGCGCGGGTCGACTCGGCGGCGGTGGCGGTCAACGCCTCTACCAGGTTCACCGACGGCGGGGAGTTCGGCTTCGGGGCCGAGATCGGCATCTCCACGCAGAAGCTGCACGCCCGCGGGCCGATGGGCCTTCCTGAGCTGACCTCCACCAAGTGGGTCTACACCGGCGAGGGCCACCTGCGCACCTCCGCGGGCACCGTCATAGCCGGAGGCCGGCCGCCCGCCGTACCCTGATCAGCTGATTGGCGCGGGGCCCGTGAAGTGATGACTCAGTGTGGTCGGCGTGTCGCTCCTCGCGTACGACGGGCCGGGGGGTTTGACTGTCCCCATGGGGATCGTCTTCGCCTTCGGCTACGCCATCGCGGTGGTGGTCGCGGCCGATCGGCTGATGCTGTGGCTGGAGAGCCGAGGTCACGTGAACTGGCGGCGCACCGGCAGGAAGGCCCTGTCCGCGAGTCCGGACGCCCGCCTGGACCACCTCTTCGAGGACTCCTCGCGCTAGCGGTTTCCGCCGGCTCCCGGCCGGGCCGGCCGGGGCACGTATCCCGGTGTGTCCGTTAAAACCTGTTGGCTTCCGGCGCGCCGTCACGGTAAATCAGTGGATCGGCGCTATGGTGGCGTCTCCTATGGGCGGACGGCGAGTGGGCGGGCTCGGGCGAGTCGGCCCGTACACCATGGTGGAGCGCCTCGGCCGCGGTGGCATGGGCGAGGTCTACCTCGCCGTCGGTCGGCGCGGGGTGAAGGTCGCCGTCAAGATGCTCCGCGATCCGATCGGGGACGACCCCGAGGCGCGATTAAGACTCGACCGCGAGGTGCAGGCGCTGCGGCGGGTCGAGAGCCCGTATGTCGCCCGCGTCCTCGACGCGGACCTGTCCGGTGACAGGCCCTACCTGGTGATGGAGCACATCGAGGGGGAGACCCTCCTCGACGCGGTGCGGCGGCAGGGGCCCCTTTCGGGTCCCAACCTGATCGAGCTCGCCAGGGGGCTGGCCACCGCGATCGCCATCATCCACGCGGCCGGGGTGATCCACCGCGACGTGAAGCCCGCCAACGTGGTGCTGGGGCCCGACGGTCCCGTGCTGATCGACTTCGGCATCGCCCAGGTGTCGGACGCCACCCGGCTCACGATGACCGGCACGTTCCTCGGCACGCCGGGCTACTCCGCGCCCGAGGTGTTCGCCGAGGAGGTCGTCGGCGAGCCGTCTGACATCCATTCGTGGGCGGCCACGGTGGCGTTCGCCGCCACCGGGCGCCCGACGTTCGGCAGGGGCAGCGTCGAGGCGCAGATGTACGCCGTCCTGAACGGGCGCGCGGACCTCGCCGGGGTGCCCGGCTCGCTGCTGCCCTTGATCAGGGCGGCGCTCAACAGGGAGCCCGCCAAGCGGCCCACAGCGGCGCTGCTGGCCGACCGGCTGTCCCGCTTCGCCAGGGCCACGGCGCCCGCCGCGCCGGCGGGGGCGCGCAACGCGCCGCAGGCGGCACGCGCACGCGGTGAGGAGCCGCCGGGCGGCCGGGGCCGGAGCGAGGACGCGCCGGGCGAGGAGCTGCCGGCCGAGCCGGTCAGGACGCGCGCCCGGGAGGCGGCGGAGTCCGCCGCCGAGTCCACGCCCGCGCCCCGGAAGAAGGCGGCGCCCGCGGGCCGTCCTCTGCGGCCCGCGACGGGCCCAGAGGAGCGCGTACGCGTCCGCCGTTCCAAACCCGAGGGAACGGACCGCCGTGCCGGCGCGGAGAGCCTGGAGCGCCGTTCCAAGGCCGAGGGTGCGGAGCGTCGTACGGGCGCGGAAGCGGTGGAGCGCCGTTCCAAGGCGGAGGGCACGGAGCGCCGTACGGGCGGCGCGGGCAGGGCGCGGCGTACGGCGACGGATGTGAAGGAGTCGCTTCTCGGCGCCCAGGCGGCGCAGGGCGGCGCGTCCTCGCCGCCGGGGAGCGCCGTGCTGATCATGCTGGCCATGGTCGCGGTGCCCTGCGTCGTGGCGTCGGTCATCTGGCCGCTCGCGACCTTCGCGATCACGGCGACCTTCTGCGTGCTGGCCCGCGCGTGGTGGAGCGGGCACTGGCTGGTCAGGAACCGCAGGTCCACGCGGGTGCGCGGGACGCTGCGGGTGGTGTCGTTCCCGATCGCGCTGGCCGGGTCGGCGCTCAGCGCGGCCGTGTGGCCAGGGGTGCCCGCCTCGGCCGTCGCCGCCTCGGCGTTCTGGGTGGCCGCCGGGGGCGACATGGGCGACATGTGGTGGAGCCAGCCCGGGCCCATGACGGTGGCCGGGGTGGTCTTCGGGGTCGTGTGCGGCGGGATCGTCGGCCGTGAGGTCGAGCGCATCGGCGTCCACGTGCCCGACCTCCGGAGGGAGGGGCTGCGGGCCCTTTCGGTGCTGGGCGGCTTCGTCGCGCTGTGCGCGGCGGCGGTGCGCGTCCTGGCGTGGGTGCTTCCGCACGCGCTCTGAGGGCCCTCTGGCGGTCCTCCGGCGGCATGTAGGCAGTCCCCCCAGGCGCGCGAGGGCCTGGGGGTGAACGGCCGTGCCCCTGGTCGCGTACCGGTGAACCCACGGTCCGCCCTGGTGAGGGCAGCGCATCGTATGGGGAGGACCGCCTTTCGCGCTCGCCCCACGAGCCGCGTGCGGGGCGGCGTCGTGACGAGCGGATCGGTGAGGTGGCGGCCCGGTCGCGGTCCAGGGCTCCTGGGCCGTGGACCACGGATTCGGTGCTCAGTCCCTGCGGGCGAACCGGTTGAAAATGCGCTCGCCTGCGTTGACGGCGCCCTCGGCGACGTCGCGCAGCACGCCGATGAACGGGTCCTGGGACTGCGCCCACGACTCGCGGTAGGAACGCGCGGCGGCCTTGACCTCCTCGGAGAGCTTGGCGTCGGCGTCGTCCTCGCGGCGGGGGTAGTCGCCGGCGAGGATGGACTCGTACTCGCCCTCGCGCCGCCACCGGTCGAGCTCGGCCACCCGCATCACCGCGAAGGGGTGGGTGGTGCCGAGCAGGTTGAGGACCTTGAGCAGGCCGTCGCGCACGTCACCGGCGGTGTCGTACTCGCGGGCCTGGTCGAGGAACGCCTCGATGTTCATCTCGTGGAGCCGGGAGCCCCCGGCCAGCTTCATCAGGGCCCGCATGGCGGCCTCGGGGTCCTGGCCGCAGAGCAGGCCGCCACGGTCGGAGGAGAGCTCGGCCTTGCGGTGCCACTCCTCCAGCGCCGTGACGATGACGCGCAGCCCGATGTATCCGAGCGGGATCCACGCCACGCGGGTGGCGAGCCGCGTCAGGATCGCGAGCATCGTGCCGTAGACGGCGTGCCCGGACAGGATGTGGGAGGTCTCGTGCCCGACGACGAAGCGGAGTTCCTCCTCGTCCATCAGGTCGAGCAGGCCGGTGTTGATCACGATGAACGGGTCGTCGAAGCCGATGGCCATCGCGTTCGGCTGGGGATCCTGCTGGACGTAGATCTCCGGGATGCGGTGGAGATCGAGGAGGTACGCGCTGTCGCGGCCCATGTCGTACAGGGCTCGGAACTGGGTCTCGCTCGCGCGCACGGAGGAGGCGAGGAACATCAGCCGCAGGCGGCGCTCGCTGAACAGGCCGGACGTGCGCTTGAGCACCGAGTCGAATCCCGACAGGGAGCGCATCGCGACCAGGGCCGACCGGTCAGCTGGATGCTCGTAGGCCCGGGAGCTGATGCCGGGCAGCTGTACACGGTTGCGATCCGGGGTGGTGGTGGTCATGGTCGGCATGCTACGTCGGGGCGGATGCCCGCGCGCGGCACAAGGGCCCGGTTTCGTGGGGTCGAAGCTCTCCCAGGGGGGAGGAGGGCCTGCCGGGGGCGTCTTCCCGGGCCGCGGCTTCGGCGGGGGGCGGTTCCGTGGCTCCACGGAGGCGCACGTTAGGGTCCCTCGCATGAGGAATGGGGCCCCCACCAGGCGGCTTGGCATCATGGGCGGGACCTTCGACCCGATCCACCACGGCCACCTCGTCGCGGCCAGCGAGGTCGCCCACCACTTCGACCTGGACGAGGTGGTGTTCGTCCCGACGGGACAGCCGTGGCAGAAGGCGGACAAGGCCGTCTCGGCCGTGGAAGATCGTTACCTGATGACGGTCATCGCCACCGCGTCCAATCCGCGGTTCTCGGTGAGCCGGGTCGACGTCGACCGCCCGGGACCGACGTTCACGATCGACACGCTGCGGGAGATCGCCGCGCTGTACGAGCCGGACGTGGAGCTGTACTTCATCACCGGAGCCGACGCCCTGTCGCAGATCCTCAGCTGGCGTGACGCCGACGAGCTTTTCACCATGGCGCATTTCGTGGGCTGTACCCGTCCGGGCCATGTGCTGCAGGATCCGGGGCTGCCGAAGGGGAAGGTCAGCCTCATCGAGATCCCGGCGCTCGCGATCTCGTCGTCGGAGTGCCGCCAGCGGGTGGCCGCCGGAGAGCCGATCTGGTACCTCGTACCCGACGGGATCGTTCAGTACATCAACAAGCGGGGCCTGTACCAGGCATCCTGATGACGGCCCCGCGCGGGGCTTCACGGGCGACGACGGGCGCGGGACGGGCGCGTCACCGCCTGGTCAGCCGGTGGACGCGACCAGGCCGAAGGTGGCGGAGCGGGGCGAGGGCCAAGCCCTGACCGTTCGAACGGAGAAATCATATTTGCCCCCCGGGCGAACCTGGCAGGACAATCGCTAGATTTGATGGGTACGCCAAGTCTTCGCCGCACAGGAGGAACAACCCACATCGTGACCGCATCGGAAAGATCACTTCAGCTCGTCCGGCTCGCCGCCGAGGCCGCGGCCGAGAAGCTGGCGGATGACATCATCGCCTATGACGTGAGCGAGCAGCTCGTCATCACCGACGCCTTCCTGCTCTGCTCCGCCTCCAACGACCGCCAGGTCCGCTCCATCGTCGACGAGATCGAGGAGCGTCTGCGCATCGACGCCCATGCCAAGCCGGTCCGCCGCGAGGGGGAGCGCGAGGGGCGCTGGGTGCTGCTCGACTTCCTGGACATCGTGGTCCACGTCCAGCACGAGGAGGACCGCACCTTCTACGCCCTGGAGCGCCTGTGGAAGGACTGCCCCGCCATCTCGCTCCCCGACAGCGTCACGCAGGTCCGGGCCCAGCGGGGCAACGGGACGGCAGGTGAGTGAGGGGAAGCCCGGTGGCCGTCGCGTCGTGTTCTGGCGCCACGGCCAGACGCTGTGGAACGTCGAGCAGCGGTTCCAGGGCCATACCGACATCCCGCTCGACGAGACGGGCATCGCCCAGGCCGGCCGGGCGGCCTCGCTGCTCGCGTCCCTGAGGCCCTCGCTGATCGTCTCCTCCCACCTCCGGCGTGCCCAGGAAACGGCCGCCGCGCTCGGGGGCTTCGCGGGGCTCGACGTCATGGTCGACAAGGACCTGCGCGAGCGCGGGGGAGGTGAGTGGGAGGGCCTGACCCGCGCCGAGATCGCGGCCGGCTGGCCGGTTCAGTACGCCGAGTGGGAGGCCCCCGGCGGCGAGACGGTGACCGACGTCGCCGACCGCGTCGCCGCCGCCACCCGCCGGTGGGTCGCCCGGGTGGAGGACCGCGGGCTGCTCGTGATCGCCTCCCACGGCGCGGCGATCCGGCTGGGCGTGGCACGCCTGCTCGGCCTTCCCGAGGACCTGTGGCCGGCCCTCGGCGGCCTCGGCAACTGCTCGTGGTCGGTCATCCAGGAGGGCCGCAAGGGCTGGCGCCTCCTCGAACACAACGCGGGCACGCTTCCGGAGCCCGTGAACAGCGACGACAGGCCCGAATCCGCCTCCGCGGCGAGTTAGAGGGGCCTTTCGTACGGCTTGCGCCGGGCGCGCGGGGCGCAAGCCGTACCTCGGCCGGCCCGGTGCCGAGCCGTTCCGATCGGGCCTCGTCCGGGGTCTCCGTGGCGTCGCGCAGGTGTCGATTAGGTCAACGGCAGGGTGTCGCTATATGCTCTCCGAGCGCCGTGACGGGAACACCCGGAGCGGTGACCAGGGGCTATGGCGCAGCTGGTAGCGCGCCTCCATGGCATGGAGGAGGTCTGGGGTTCGAATCCCCATAGCTCCACGCAGGGTCGTTCTCGAAACGGCCGGACTGAAGTTGGCGGGATCCCGTCTGATCATCGAGATCAGGCGGGATCTTGTCGTTTCAGGGAGTTTCCGAATCGGGTTCGTCCTGGTTTGGGAACTCAGAGCGGGTGTCCGGGAAGGCCCGGGGTGGTGTCAGGGTGCTGGTTGATGAGGGAGTTCGCGTCGTTGGGCATAGCGACGCCGGCTGTGTCGGGCTCGTCGGGGGGCTGGGGTGGCGCCACTGGCGCAGTTCGTCCGCCTGCTGCCGTGCGGCCGCCCCGGCTTGGGCCACACCTTCCAACACGCCCCGCAGATTTGTCCTGGCTTGCCGCTACCCTTTCCAGCTCACTCAACTGCGATGATGAGGTCCAAGTCGAGCGCAACGAGCTGGTGGTAGTAGTGGGCAAGCTGCCGCAGCCTGCCCAGCACCCGATTGAACGCCTCGTCATCAGGTTCGGTCTCGTGCACCTTGTAGACGCCAAGAGTGCTCATTTCGACGACGGAGAATTCCTGACGGGCAGCCGCTACATCGAGCGCGTCAATCGTGGCGGCGGCTTCAGCGAGGAAGGACGTCGTGGAGCACCGCCAGGGAACGCCCAGATTTCCACGGTCGGCGAAGCGCCGGTCCCCTTGGATGATCCGGTATGGCAGTGACAATTCCCGCTTGGGCCAGTCGCTCAGCTTTCTATAGGCCGCCGGGTCGAGGAGATATTCGGCCTGGTTGTAGGAGCGGTCCGGGAATGGGTCGGTGGTACGGAACCCTTCGGGAAGCATGGCCAGCAGTCTGCGATCGAGGTTGGACAACGGCTTGTCCTCAGGGGGACTGAAAAGCCAAAGTGAGGCGAGTTCCCGCGCCTTAGGATCAACTTGGATGAGACGCGTCGAGGGTGCGTTCAGCCGAACCGCCGAGGTGAACAAATCTAATCCCACAGGGACTTCCTCCGCCAGTACCGCGTGATCGGGCATGTGCTGCGACGTGTGTCGGTAGACCTGCCCGAGTGTAGGGCGAGGCCACGCGGCCCCGGTATCCCGAAGCTAGGTTCGCGGACGTGCCGGGCGGCCGCGTAGGGAATCGTCGAGGACGTAGGCGTGCCCGTAGGGTGCAACCAGTGGCCGGAACCGGCTGCTTCATGCCGAATCAGGGGATTCAAAGTTGACCCAGAGGCCGAAGAACTGGGCGGGGAACCTCGTCTTCCGCGCGGAGCGTGTCGACCGGCCCTCCTCCCTTCAGCAGTTGCGGAGCCTGATCTCGCGGAGCGCCAGGGTGCGCGTCCTCGGCAGCGGGCATTCGTTCAACGACATCGCCGACTCGCCCGGCACCCTGGTCTCGCTCGACGGCCTGCCGCAGGGCGTGGACATCGACACCGGCTCCGCCACGGTCAAGGTCGCCGGGAGTGTGCGGTACGCCGAGCTGGGCCGGCGGCTGCACGCCAAGGGGTACGCGGTGCCCAACCTGGCGTCCCTGCCGCACATCTCGGTCGCCGGTTCCTGCGCCACGGCGACCCACGGCTCGGGTGAGGGCAACGGCAACCTCGCGACGTCCGTGTCCGCCGTCGAGATGGTCACCGCCGACGGCGACGTGGTGGTCCTCAGCCGCGCGGGGGACGGTGACCGCTTCGACGGCGCCGTCGTGGCGCTCGGAGCCCTCGGCGCGGTCGTGAGCCTGACGCTGGACATCGTGCCGGCGTTCGACGTGCGGCAGTACGTCTACGAGGGGCTCCCGGTCGAGGTCCTGGACGACCACTTCGGGGACGTCGTCTCCAGCGCGTACAGCGTGAGCCTGTTCACCGACTGGCGGACCTCGCGGATCAACCAGGTCTGGGTGAAGCAGCGCCTCGACGAGGCGGGCGGCTCCCCGGCCGCGCCCGATCTGTTCGGGGCCACGGCGGCGGATGCCCCCCGGCATCCCGTCCCCGGGGTGTCCGCCGTCCACTGCACGGAGCAGATGGGCGTCCCGGGCCCCTGGTTCGAGCGCCTGCCGCACTTCCGGGCCGACTTCACGCCGAGCAGCGGCGAGGAGTTGCAGTCGGAGTACATGGTGCCGAGGCGACACGCCGTCGAGGCCCTGCACGCGCTGGAGGGCCTGCGCGATCACATCGCCCCGGTCCTGCAGATCTCCGAGATCCGGACGATCGCCTCGGACGAGCAGTGGCTGAGCCCCGCCTACGGCCGGGAGACCGTGGCCTTCCACTTCACCTGGATCAAGGACTACCCGGCGGTGCTTCCCGTCCTCGGCCTGATCGAGGAGCGGCTCGCGCCCTACGAGCCGAGGCCCCACTGGGGCAAGCTGTTCACCGTGCCGCCCGGGACCCTGCGCTCCCGGTACGAGCGGCTGCCAGACTTCCGCCGTCTGGCGCGGCGGTACGACCCGTCGGCCAAGTTCGCCAACGAGTTCGTCGCCACATACGTGCTCGACGACGCCTGAGCGATCTCTGGGCCAGACGGGCTCAGACGTACGGCGACGCGTCACGCCTCAAAAGGGCCGTCCCCTGCCCTCGGCGGTCGGCGCGTCGCCACACGTCTCCCCGATGTCTGTGTGAAGTGCCTTCCGACGCGGATCTCCTCTCTCGATGTTTCGCCGGAGCGAGCCGTGGATGACATTCAGATCAATTGCCATGGGAGTCCACGGCCCGCCGCTTGCCCGGAGGGCCGGCCGCCGGATGTCCGGAGGGGGTAGGTCGGCGGCCGGTGTCCACAATTGGCCACTACTTATCGTGACCAAATAACCGCAATTAGCTGCCAATCTGGATATCAGCGGCCATAGTCGGAGGGTTCAGGTCTTCGAGCTCGAAAGGCTGCGATGAGATCCCTCCGGCACCCCCTCGCCCTGGTGGCCATGGCCGTCGCGATGGTCATGTCCCCGCTCCTTGCCACCCCCGCGTCCGCCGACCCGCCCGAGGTCGCGCTTTCGCTCTCGTCCTCCCAGGTCAACACCGGTGACTCGGTGACGGTCACCGTGCAGGTCACCAACATCCACGGCTTCACGGTGCTCAACGCCGCCGCGCGCGTGTTCACCACCCCCGCCGCGCTCCCGTCGTACGCCACGCTGACCGGATGCACCGGGGCGAGCGGCCCGTGTACCACCGTCTCGGACGGGAGCGGGCCCATCGGCTTCGAGGCGCCCGTCGGAGCCCTGTCGGGCGGCGCCTCGGCCACCGTCGTCCTCACTCTGGCGATCGCGCAGAACGCCCAGCCGGGGGAGCAGACCTTCCAGGGTGAGCTGCGCGGCTCGAACTACGCCTCGGAGATCGTCACCGGGCCCGCGCTGACCATCATCAGCCAGGCCGACGCGGCCGTACGCCTCACCGCCTCGCCCAAGCTGGCCCTGCTCGTCCCGAAGATCGAGTTCACGGTGCGGGTCACCGACAACGGGCCGGGCGTGCTGCGCTCCGCGACCGTCAGGACCCCGCTTCCCGGCGGGCTCTCGGGGGTCTCGGGCGACTGCGCGACCGGCTCGGGCGCCGTCACCTGCACGACAGGGCCGGTCGCGCTCGGGGCGTCGGTGACGAAGAAGTTCACCGTCCCGATCGGGCTGCTGAGCATCGGCGTGCCGTACACCTTCACGGCCACGCGCACGGCCTCCGACCCCGTGGACCCCGTAAGCTCGAACGACGTGGAATCGGTGCAGTGCACCGTCGTGTCCGTCGTCCTGGTCAACTGCCACTGATCCCGCGAAACCCGCTCGCGGGGCCCTCTCCCCGGTCACGCGCCGGGGAGGGGCTCCTCGCGAGGAAGGCCGAGGTGGGGGCCCGATAATCTACCTCCCATGTTCCCGAGTCTCCGTGCCGTGCGATGATCGGCGCCCTGGCCACCTGTCTGATCGTCGGCGCGCTGCTGCTGGCGGCGCTGTGCGTGATCGTGGCCATCAGGAACAGGCCGATGGGCATGGTGCTGCTCGTCGGGCTGGGGCTGCTGGAGCTCGCGCTGCTGGCACAGGCGGGCATCGGCGTCGCCAAGGTGATCGGTGGCGAGCACCCCCACGAGACCGCGACGTTCATCGGCTACCTCGCGGGCACCATCCTGATCCCGCCGGTCGCGGCCTTCTGGGCGCTCGGCGAGCGCACCCGGTGGGGGCCCGCGGTCGCGGCCGTCGGCTGCTTCGCCATCCCCGTCATGGTGGGCCGGCTGCTGCAGCTCTGGCAGGGAACCCCGTGACCGCGGTGAACACCGGGCCGGGCCGGCTTCTCGTCGCCGTGTACGGCATCTTCGCGCTGGCGGCCGGAGCACGGGCGGGCGTGCAGATCGCCACCAAGTACCACGAGGCGCCGCTCGCCTACGTGCTGTCCGCGTTCGCGGCGGCGGTCTACATCGTGCTCACGGTGGCGCTCGCGCGCGGCGCCCGCCGCCTGGCCTTCGCGGCGTGCGCGATCGAGCTGGCGGGGGTGCTGATCGTGGGCACGCTGAGCGTGTTCGACCCGGCCGCGTTCCCGCACGCCACCGTCTGGTCCGGGTACGGAAGCGGTTACGGCTTCGTCCCGCTGGTGCTGCCGGTGATCGGCCTCTACTGGATTTTCCGCACGCGAAAGTCCGAATAGGCCACGCTCTTGGGGGCAGGGCTGGTTTCCGTACCCACAAAGAGGGAGGAAGCCTGATGAGCACCATCGAGCACTCGGTCGACGTGGCCGTGCCCGTGCGGACGGCCTACAACCAGTGGACCCAGTTCGAGAGCTTCCCTGAGTTCATGGAAGGCGTGGAGTCGGTCAAGCAGCTCGACGACACCCGCCTCGCGTGGAGCGTCCAGGTCGCCGGCGTACACCGTGAGTTCGAGGCGGAGATCACCGAGCAGAGACCGGACGAGCGCGTCGCGTGGCGCTCTCTGGAGGAGCCGCGCCAGGCCGGCGTGGTGACGTTCCACCGCCTCACCGACGACACCACGCGCGTCATGCTCCAGATGGAGTTCGACCCCGAGGGGGTCGTCGAGACCGTCGGAGACATGCTGCAACTGGTCCGCATGCGGGTCCACGGCGACCTGGAGCGGTTCAAGGAGTTCATCGAGTCCAAGGGATTCGAGACCGGCGGCTGGCGCGGCGAGGTGCCGACGCCTCTCGACAGCGACCACGGAGCCGCCGCCCGTACGGCTCCGGACGGCGACGTGCTGATGGGACCGGGCACCACCTCGGGCCCCGGCGTCCCCGTCGGCACCACCCCGGCCGGCACTCCGGCCGGCACCCCGACCGGCACAGTGCCGGACCCGAGGAGCGGCTCCGGGCCCGCCTACGCGGCCGGTGACCCGATGCCTCCGCAGCCGGTGCGGCGGGAGTACCCGCCGGAGACCCCGCTCCCGGCGCCGGGCAGCGGCCCGGTCTCCCCGAAGGGCACCCCGCGCTGGGACGACGAGCCGCCGCTGACCCCGGAGCGCCTCGCCTGACGAGGCCGCCAGGACGGCGGGAGGAGACGGCGAGGGGACAGGGTCACGGACCCCGTCCCCTCCGGCGTTCCCGGAGCTCAGCCGGTCAGCCGGTGGGGAGCAGCGACGGCGCGCAGCGCGAGCACCACGGCCAGGCCGAGACCGACGGCCACGGCGGTGATGAGGTCGAACACGACGGTGACGGTGAAGGTCAGGACGAGCACGATGGCGTCGCCACGGGTCGCGCGGGCCAGGGCGCGCAGGGAGCCGACCTCGACCATGCGGACGGTGGTGGCCAGCAGCACCCCGGCGAGCGCGGCGAGCGGGATCCGGCCGACCAGGGTGCCGGCGGCGAGCACAGCGGCAACGCGACCACGGCGACGATCAGCCCGGCCACAAGGTCGCGGCCCGGCGAGCGGCGGGCGGCCGTCCAATCGGAACGTCCGGGCAGCAGGCCGGACAGCCGGCGAAGCGCTTCGCGGACGTTCACACGGTCGACTCAAGCTCGGCGAGCAGCTCGCGCCGGTCGGCCAGCAGGTCGGTCAGGATCCTGCGGGCCGACCGCATCATCTCGGGCACATCGGCCCCGGCCAGCTCGTACACCACCGTCGACCCGTCGCGCCGGGCGGTCACCAGCCCCGCGCGGCGCAGCACCGCGAGCTGCTGCGACAAGTTGGGCGCCTCCACCTCGATCGAGGCCAGCAGCTCGCGGACTTGCTTCGGCCCCTCGCACAACAACTCCAGCACCCGGATGCGCAGCGGGTGGCCGAGCGTCTTGAACAGCTCGGCCTTGGCCTGGTAGAGCGGGACCGGCATCACTCGGTCCCGCCCGCCGGTCCGCCGCCGATGGCGAACGCCCTCATTCGCCCGGCTTCCCTCCCCGATCGGGGTCGGAGCCGGTCTCGTCGGGCTCGGCGCCCGCGGGGGGCGCCGGGTCGACACCCAGCTCACGTCGCAGCGAATCCAGATCACCGCCACCGCTGTACTTCAGAGCACGAGCGACCTTCACCTGCTTGGCCTTGGCCCGACCGCGTCCCACCGACACCCCTCCTCGCCGACACGAACCAGTTCGTTGCGATCCTAGCGAATTGACAATCTCTGCAAGTCCGTAACGCCCCGAGCGCTGACCCGGTGGGGCCGGGGGCTCGGATGACCACTCCGAATGTCTGTTACTCTTGAGGTCGTCCAATCATCCCATGATTCGATTACCCGCTCGACAGATGAAGGAACGACCCCCGAATGAGTGTGCTCGCCCCGGATCGGCTCGTGACGACCGCACCCGAACGGGGGGCGGGCCGGACGCGCTCGCTCGCATGGCTGGTCGTGCTCGGCATCGTGCTGGCGGCGCTCAACCTGCGCACCGCCGTGACCAGCGTCGGCCCCCTGCTCGACCAGGTCAGCCAGGCGCTCGGCATGTCGGCGGTGGCCACGGGGCTGCTGACGACCCTGCCGGTGCTGTCCTTCGCGGTGTTCGGCGCGGTCACCCCCTCACTCGCCCGGCGCGTCGGCGAGCATCGCCTGCTTCTCGGCGCGCTCGTGCTGCTCGGGGTGGGCCTGCTCGCGCGGGTCATGATCGACTCCACGTTCGTCTTCCTGGCGGCGAGCGTGGTGGCGCTCCCCGGGGGCGCGATCGGCAACGTGCTGATCCCGACCCTGATCAAGCGCCACTTCCCTCGTCGTACCGGGCCCATGACGACCCTGTACGCGACGGCCCTGGCCGTCGGCACCATGCTCGCCGCAGCCGCGACGGTCCCGATCCAGCGGGCCGCCGACGGCAACTGGCACGTCGCCCTCGGTGTGTGGGCGGCACTCGCCGCTGTGGCCGCCATTCCGTGGCTTGCGCTCCTGCGCAGTGAGCCGGAGCGGTTCAGCGGGCGGGACGCCGCCGGGCCCCGTGCATTGGTGCGCACCCGGCTGGCCTGGGCGATCGCCGGGTACTTCGGCACCCAGTCGCTCGTGGCCTACGTGATGTTCGGCTGGCTGCCGCAGTTGCTCCAGGACAGGGGGTACACCACCGGCCAGGCCGGGGTCAGCCTGGCGGTGTTCTCGGCGCTGGGCATCCCCGTGGCGCTGGCCGTGCCCGCCATCGCGGCCCGCGTCCGCAGCCAGCGCCCCATGATCGTCGGCTTCGCCGCCCTTTACGTCGTGGGCTTCACCGGCATGCTGGCCGGCCCGGCGTCGACGCTGTGGATCTGGGTCCTGGTGGTCGGCGTGGGCATGGGCTCGTTCCCGCTGGCGCTCACGCTGCTCGCGCTCCGCACCCGCACGCCGGAGGTCACTGCGGCCCTGTCGGCCTTCGGGCAGAGCGCCGGGTACCTCATCGCCGGGGCCGGCCCGATCGTGGTGGGCGTGCTCTACTCCTCCACCGGAGGCTGGACGCTGCCGTTCGCGCTCCTGTTCGCGGTGGTGGCGGCCCAGGTCGCCACCGGCTGGTACGCGGCCGGCGACCGCTACCTGGAGGACGAGCTCGCCTAGCGAGCAGGTTCAGCCGGGAGGAAGCGGGCGACCTTGCCCGCCGGCCCGCTGGTCACCCGCACCACCTCCGGCGCGACATGCGCTGCCCGTTCCGGGACCGCTTCCTTGATCTGCTGCCGGATTCGGTTTCCGCGTGGTGGCCGGATTCCTATAGACTGTCCGCGCATCGCAAGGGGCTATGGCGCAGCTGGTAGCGCGCCTCCATGGCATGGAGGAGGTCTGGGGTTCGAATCCCCATAGCTCCACCCTCGCGTTCGACCCGATACCGCCCCCACCAGGGCGGTATCGCTGTTTCGGGGCCCGAGCGCGGTCCGATGGGCGGGGAGGCCGGGTAGCAGTGGAACGATCGACGCCGCCGGTGGTGGTGCGGCGGAGCCTGCCGACCGAGCCCGCCGTCCGGGGTTCGGCGTCGCTGTTCGTGGCCGAGGCCGAGCGCCAGGGCATCCGCGCGGGCCGGCGGATGCTCCACGTCGGTCCCGAGCCCGCCGGTGAGCACGTCGCCGCGGCGCTGCGTGTCGAGCCGGGGGCGTCCGTGCTGGCGCGGCGCAAGCTGCTGCTGGCCGACGAGGTCCCCGTGCGCGTCGCCACCAGCTATTTCCGCCTCGACGTCTTCGGCGGCACCCCGATCTGCGACCCCGGCTTCGTGCGTCCGAGCCTCCAGGCCGGCATCGAGGCCCTCGGCCACCGCTTCGGCCACGCCGAGGAGCGACTGGTCGCGCGCCGCCCGGCCGCGTTCGAGGCCGAGACGCTGCGGCTCGACCCGGGCGAGTGGATCGTCGAGATCGTCCGCGCGGCCTACGCGACCGACGGCACCCCGATCCACGTCCTTGAGACCATCTGCGCCGCCTCGCGCCACGTCTTCCCCATCACCCAGGTCACCGGCGCCGACGAGTTCTAGGGATCGGAACCGCCCGATGGCCGACTACGCGTCCGTCTCCCTGGCCGGGCGGAGCTGACCGCGCCCCTCCTACGCGCAGGCGGCGCCGTTCAGCGCGAAGCCCGACAGGGCGCCCGCGGTGCCCGTGAACGACGCGTTGAAGGCGAGGTTGATCACGCCTCCGGCGGCGACGCTTCCGTTCCACGAGGCGTTCTTCACCGTCACCGCGGTGCCCGACTGGGTCCAGGTGCCGTTCCAGCCCTGGACGCTCATGCCGGCCGGGAGGGTGAAGGTGACCGTCCAGCTCGTCAGCGCCGCGCCCCTGTTGGTCACGTTGAGCTGGCCGGTGAACCCGCCCGGCCACTCGCTCTGCTTCGCGTACGACGCCGAGCAGGCGCCCGCGGTGGGCGTGGGCGTCGGGGTGACGGTCGGGGTCGGCGTGGGGGTGGGCGAGACCGTGGGGGTGACCGTCGGGGTGGGGGTGGGGGTCGGGGACGGGCCGTCGGTGGTGTAGGTCGCCTTGGTGTACGCGGCGCCGCACGGAGAGCATCCGGCAGGGAGGGCGAAGCTGTAGACGCGGCCGTTGTTGACGAGCGCGTCGGAGGCGTCGCGCACCCGGATCTGGTAGCGCGTCCCGGCCGTCTCGGTGGGCGCGATGATGTACGACTGGCCCATGTCACTGTTCATCTGGGCCTTCTGCCAGGCGCCTCCGGCGTAGTACTCCACACCGTGGATGCCGTCGCGCAGGTGTGACACGGCGATGGCCGGCCAGTACTGCTGGGCGCCCTGCATGAAGCCGATCTGGATGTCGCCGGTGTACCCGGGCGCCGAGACGAACGACCAGGTGACGTGGCGGTTGTTCCAGTGGTTCGGGTACATGTCGCCGACGGGGACGCCGTTCTTGGCGAACCTGTTGAGCGAGCCCTTGGCGAGGTCCAGGTGGTACGGGTCGTCGCGGCACCAGGCGTTGGCGTCGCCGCAGCTGTCCGCGACCAGCATGTTCAGCGTGGCCCCGTTGTAGGCGTCGGCCGTCCACGAGCCGTTGCGGCAGAACGCCTGGCCGGGCGCGCCGTCGTTGACGCCGGTGCAGTAGTCGGCCACCGAGACCCGCACCCATCGCCCGCAGTTGAGCCCGTTGTTCCACATGCCGATCTTGGCGGCCATCGACGGAGGCAGCGGCCGGGTGTAGTTCCCGTAGTCGCCAGGCGTGTTGAACACGTTGAGCGCGACGAAGTCCTGACTTTCGAGCACGGACTGCGGCAGGCCGCATCCCCCGTACGGGGCGCCGAGCGCGTCGAAGTAGGTCGCGTTGCCCGTCACCGGCGCGGGAGGGTCCGCCAGCGCCATGGCCTTCGCGGACAGTTGGAACACGACCAAAGCGCACAGGAGGAAGGCGGCGAGCAGGGCCGCTCCGCGCCTGCGGTCGCGGGGCGCGGGGCCCGTCGGTCGAGCGCGGTACAGGTCTGTCATCGCCGTCTCCGTCCACGTCGTGGCCCGGGACCGAACGCGGGTCCCTCGCAGGGCGGGGTCACCCTAAGTCGGCGCGGAATCGGCGGACAACGCCCGCGTTCTCCCGTGGGCGGCGCCGCAGGTCGCCGGGGCGTCGGTGAAGATCGAGTCTGAAACTTCCACCGGGGATCGGTGATGGAGGCCGGGCAAGCGGGGACTCAGCGGTGAGCAAGCCGGGCACGCGAGCCTGGTCGCGGGGCCGCACTCCGCGGTCCCCGCTATGGAGGTACGCCGATGCCGTTCTTGCCCCGCACGCACGAGATCCCGCAGGGGGTCGACCACGTGTCGTTCCGGATCAGGCCCATCACCGTGCACGACGTCGTCAAGGACTACGAAGCCGTGATGGCCAACGTCGGCCTGCTGCGCGGGCGTTTCCCGCTGTGGGGCTGGCCGAAGGACGGGCTGACGCTTGAGGAGGACCTCATCGACCTCGCCTGGCACCAGAAGGAGGCGCTGCTGCGAAACTCGTTCAACTACGCGATCATGACGCCCGACGAGTCGCGCCTGCTCGGCTGCGTCTACGTCGATCCGCCCGAGAAGCTCGGAGCGGACGCCGACGTGTCGTTCTGGGTCAGGGCCGACCAGGAGGAGCCGGGGCTGGAGGAAGAGGTCGAGCGCGTCGTGCGGAGGTGGATCGCCGAAGCGTGGCCGTACGAGTCCGTGCGCTGGCCCGGCAGGGACCTCTCCTGGAAGGAGTGGGACGCCCTGCCGGACGCCTGATCACACCGGATCGCCGGAGTTCGGCAATTGCACGGTCGTCCGCGAGCCGCGATCTGCAATTGCGTTATACACAGCAAGATCCGTGGTTATCCCCCTATTTTCGTCAACTCCGCTCCTGACTGGACTTGACTTGGCGTGTGATATCCCTCTATTTAAGGAGAGTCAGGAATCGGCTCAGTGTTGGGTGGACGGAATGACAGCGAGAGGCTCGCGCCCGGCGCACCGGGCCGCGCAGGCCGGCGCGTTCGACCGGATCGGTGAGCGATATGACGAGGCCTTCCCCTACAAGGGCGGGCAGATCGCGTCGGCCGAGTGGGTCCTGCGCAAACTGCGCCCGGGCGCGCGGGTGCTCGACGTCGGCTGTGGTACGGGCCTGCCGACGGCCCGCCAGTTCGTGGACGCCGGATGCGAAGTGACGGGCATCGACATCTCGCCCGTCATGCTCGCCCTGGCCGAGAAGCACGTCCCCGAGGCCGACCTGCGCCGACTCGACGTCGTCGAGCTGGACGGCAGCCTCGGGCGGTTCGACGCGGTCGTGGCCTACTTCTCCCTGTCGATGCTCCGCCGCGACGAGATCATGATGACGCTGCTCACGCTCCACGAGCTGCTCGTCCCCGGCGGCTGGCTGGCCCTCGGCATGGTCGAGATCGACGTGGACGACGCGCCGATCCGCGTCCTCGGCACGCCCGTGCGGATGACCGGATACGCCAGGTACGCGCTGCGGGCGGTCGTCCAGGAGGCGGGGTTCAGCGTGCGCGAGCAGATGGACCTGGCCTACGTTCCCGCGACCGAGGACGAGCCGCTCGAAATGCAGCTCTTCCTCAACTGCCGGAGGAACACCTTCTGACAGACGTCCTCACTCCGTGTCGCGTACGACCCGTACCGGCCGTGCCGCACGATGGCGACGGCGGGCGGGCAGGTGTTTGACGGGCGCGACCGCGGGCGCTTAAGTTCCGGATACCGACTGGTCGGTCTGAACGGAGAGCGCGTATGCGGGTGCGAGACAAAGTCGTCGTCGTGACCGGGGCGGCTAGCGGGATCGGGCGGGCGATGGCCCTTCGGTTCGCGGCGGAGGGCGCGGCGGGCGTGGTCGTCGCCGACCTGGACGAGGCGGGCGCAGCCCGGGTCGCCAAGGACATCGGCGAGCGGGCGATGGCCGTACGGACCGACGTGTCCGTGCGGGAGGAGGTCACCGCCCTGGCCGACGCGGCGGAGGAGGCCTTCGGGCCCGTCGGGCTGTTCTGCTCCAACGCCGGCGTCATCACCGGCCACGGGCTGGACGCCGACGACCTCGACTGGACCAGGACCATCTCGGTGAACGTGCTCGCCCACGTGTACGCCGCCGGCGCGATGGTCCCGAGGATGGTCGAGCGGGGCGGCGGCTATCTGCTCAACACCTGCTCGGCCGCGGGCATGATCAGTTGCCCGGGGGACGCTCCCTACGCGGTGACCAAGTCGGCCGCGATCGCCTACGCCGAGTGGCTCTCGATCCACTACCGGACCAAGGGCCTCGGGGTGAGCGTGCTGTGCCCGCAGGGCGTGCGCACGGCGCTGCTCGGCCAGGGCATGGACGAGCACCACCTCACGGCCCGCGCGGTCCTGGCGTCCGGCGCGCTCCTCGAACCCGAGGCGGTGGCGCAGACGGTGATCGAGGGCCTCGACGCCGAGCGGTTCCACATCCTTCCCCACCCCGAGGTGGCCGAGTTCGTCCGGCGCAAGTACGACGACCCCGACCGCTGGCTCTCCGGCATGGCCAGGTTCGTCGACTCGCTGGAAGAGTGACCCGCGTGGTCGGCACAAGGGGTCAGGTCAGGACGGCGAAGGCTCCGGCGCCGATCAGGGCGATCGCCCAGGCGAGGTCCAGGTTGAACCAGGCCCGGCGCAGCACCGAGACGCCGAGCCGTTCGTACACGACCACCGCGAGAGTGGCCGTGACCGTGAGCATGGCCAGGGTGTGGACGGCCGTGAACAGCAGTGCCTGCTCGGTCAGCGCGAGCGCGGCGTGCTGGTGGCCCGACAGAGTGATCGGGAGCAGCATCAGCCCCGCGCCGTGGGCGGTGGCCATCAGGAACGACCAGCCGGCGAGCTGCCACCCGGTGACGCGCATGCCGACCCACCGGGGGTGGCGCCGCCGCAGGAGCTTCCACAGGCCGAAGCCGCAGACCAGCGCCGCCACGCCGTACGAGACGAACCTCGGCGGCGTGGCGACCCGGGCGGCGGCCACGAGCGCCAGCGTGACGAGCACCGAGGCGGCGTGCCCGGCGACGATGGGCGGCAGCGCCGCGAGCACGGCGCGGCGCGAGCGCTCCTGCAGGCCGAGCGCGACCGCGAACAGCCATCCCATGGCCGGGTTCAGGCCGTGGAAGGCGCCGAACCCGGCCAGGACGAGCCACTGGGTGAGTTCCATGGCCGCCGGCTGATCAGGGGTAGCAGAAGGAGTCGGAGGAGGAGTCGCCGCCCTGGAGCCGGACCTGGTGGGGCCTTCGCCCGTCCCCGGCGAAGTCGACGAGGAAGTCCGGGTCCACGGCGATCGACCCGTCGTCGGCGATGTCCACCTTGGCCAGCCAGCCGGAGATGCCGTCGGGGTAGAACACCTCGTCCCACGAGCGGTAGAGGGAGTTGGTGAAGTAGACCCGCCTGCCGTCCCTGCTCACCTCGACCATCTGCGGGCCGCCGTTCAGGGCCTTGCCGGGCGCGCTCGGGTGCGCGTCGCGGCGGACGATGCCGCCGATGCGGACCGACCCGGTCTGGCGGGGGTTCAGCGGATCGGAGACGTCGTACGCCAGCAACTCGCCGGTGCCCCAGGCGGAGACGAGCAGGATGCGGTCGTCCAGCGTCAGGGAGATGTCGCTGACCAGCGGCGGGACGGCGCCGAACTGCTTGAGCGGTTCGGGCAGCAGGGCGGGGTCGGCGGGCTCGGCCGGGATCGTGATCGTCTTCCTGGCCTTCCAGACGCCGTCGTCCAGATACCACGTGAAGATGTTCGCCGACAGGTCCTCGACGCTGATCACGGTGTTGACGAACCCGTACGTCTTGGTCGGGTCGTGGGCGGGGCGGAGCTCCAGGGCCATCTGGTGCTGGTCGCCGAGGTCGATCTCCTGCAGGTGGGTGCGTTTGCGCAGGTCCCAGACGTGCAGCCGGTGGCCGTACTCGCGGTTGACCAGCAGGTCCAGGTCGGGGCCCGCCTCGATCATGTTCGGGGTGCCCCACTCGCTGCTGATCATCGTGTCGCGCCCGAGATGCCACCAGAAGTCGTAGTGCAGCCGCTGCGGCCCCCGGTCGGCCTCCCACGGGCCGATCGCCTCGAAGGTGTCGTGGTCGAGCATGAACACCCCGCCCGGGGCGTCGCCTTCGACGTTCCCGAGGGCGCTGACGTAGATCGCGTCGGTCCCGCAGTGCACGGTGTGCGGGCGGCTGTACCCGGTGCGCTCGAACACGGTCTCCGGCTCGATGGTCTTGACAAGCTTGGGATGCGCGGGGTCGTCCTTGACGTCGAAGATGTAGATGCGGGACGACCGGAGTCCGGGGATGACGAGGTAGCGCCGCTCGACGTGCGGGTGCGGCGCGTACGGGCACAGCGCGGCGCTGCAGACGTTCCATCCGAAATGGTGGAGCTCGTCGCCGGGCACGGACATGTCGTGGACGTTCACCACGGTGCCGTAGCCGGGCGAGGCCGGATCGAGGTCGACCGTCGCGAGCCCGTCGGGCCGTCCCTCGCCCTCGGTGTCGAGGAGCGCGACGTACGCGAGCAGCTCACGGGGCGCGGCCATGGCTTCCCTGGCGGAAGGGTAGAACGTGGGATCGGGCTGGATGAGCAAGATGACCCCCTTCGGGCGAGACCAATAACCCATCAATCTTGTAGGGAAACCCGGTCTTGTCTAGGGGGCGGTTCCGTTTCGGGATGGTACGTCCGAAAAGTTCCTGGGCTTGAGGCGATGGTCACGCGGCGGGAACGGTTGGCAGTCGCTTGGGTGACGGCTCGGCCGGAAGCCGTGCGCGGTCCGTCGTAGGGGGTGACAACGAGGGAGGCCCCCGATGAAGTCACCGATCCTCGCCTGCGTCCTGGTGGCGCTCGTCCTGCTCGTCTCGGCGTGCGGCGCCACGTCCAACGAGACCGCCAAGGAGCACGAACCCTCCTACCCGTCCGGCGCCGAGCGCGCCACGACCGCACCCGATGGCGCGTCCGGCTCTCGCACCACGCGCGCGGCGCCGAGCCCGGCCAGCAGCCGGTCCGCCGGCGAGATCTCCACCTTCGCGCTCGACGTCGACACCGCCTCGTACGGCTACGCGCGGGCAGGTCTCAAGGAGGGCCGGCTGCCCGACCCCGCGCGGGTCAGGCCGGAGGAGTTCGTGAACGCCTTCGAGCAGGGGTACGCCGAGCCGTCCGGTGACGGCTTCGCCGTCCAGCTCGACGGGGCCAGGGGCGCGGGGGACGGGTCCGCGCTGCTGAGGGTCGGGCTGCGGACCAGGGCCGCCGAGGCCGCCGCCCGCAGGCCCGCCAACCTCACGTTCGTGGTGGACGTGTCCGGCTCCATGGGCGAACCGGGACGGCTCGACCTCGTGCGGGGGGCCCTGCACACCCTGGTGGACCAGCTCGGGCCCGGCGACCAGGTGTCGATCGTCTCCTTCAGCGACCAGGCGCGGCTGCGCGTCTCCATGACCCCGGCGAGCCGGAGGGACGAGCTGCACGCGGCGGTCGACTCCCTCGGCACCGAGGGCTCCACCGACCTCGAAGCCGGGCTCGTCACCGGGTACGGGGAGGCGGCGCGGGCGTTCCGTGCGGTCGCGACGAACCGGGTCATACTGCTCTCCGACGGCCTGGCCAACACCGGGAACACCTCCTGGCAGGGCATCCTCGACCGGGTCGAGGAGCAGGCCGGGCACGGGATCACGCTGCTGTGCGTCGGCGTCGGGCGGGAGTACGGCGACGCGCTGATGGAGCAGCTCGCCGACAACGGCGACGGCGCGGCGGTCTACGTCAGCACGCCGGAGGAGGCGCGCGAGATCTTCGCGGAGCGGCTGCCGGCCGGCCTGGAGCTGCGGGCGCGTGACGCCAAGGCGCAGGTCGCGTTCAACCCTGCCACGGTCGGGTCCTACCGGCTCCTCGGGTACGAGAACCGCACGCTCGCCCAGCAGGACTTCCGCGACGACGCCAAGGACGGCGGCGAGGTGGGGCCGGGCCACTCGGTCACCGCGCTGTACGCGGTGCGGCTGCGGCCGGGGACCTCGGGGCAGGTCGCCATGGCGACGGTCCGCTGGCAGGACCCCGACACCCGGGAACCGGCCGAGACGAGCCGCGCGGTGGACACCTCGGAGCTGGCGGACGCCCTGTGGGAGGCCGCGCCGCCGCGGCTCCAGGTGGACGCGGTGGTCGCGGCCTTCGCCGAGCGGCTGAGGCACACCGACGACGAGCTGTTCACCGAGAGCCTCGACGGCCTGGCCGGTCACGCGTCGCGGCTGGCGGCGGCGACCGAGGACCCCATGGTCGCCGAGCTGGCGGAGCTGATCCGAACGGCCGGCTCACTGGACTGAGCCGGGGCTGTGGGTGCCGCCCGGCACGGCCGCCAAGCCGGGGTCAGCGGGACCCTGGGCGCCGGCCCGGGGGCGTCAGGACCGTCCGAGGATCGGGATGGCGGCCTTCCTGGCGTCGTCGCTGAAGTAGAAGTCGTACATCGCCTGGGCGAACTCGTCCTTCGCCAGATGCCGGTCGCCGTCGGTGTCCAGGAGGATGAACGCCTCGCGCGCCTCGGAGGTCTCCACCTCGTAGGCCGACCACAGGTGGAGATACTCCTCCATGCTGAGCTTCTGGTCGCCGTCGGCGTCGAGGGCGTCCCAGAGGGCGTCGGTGATGGGCCAGACGATGGCCACGATGAACGCGGTCCTGTCGAGCTTGGGGGACACGGTGTACTCGACGTACCTCTGGCGGCTGACGCGGCCCTGGTCGTCGGTGCCCACCTCGGCCACGATGTTCTCCCAGACCTGGGCGTAGGCCTCCCGCAGGTGGGCGCGGGCGGGGGCGTCGGCGGACAGGCCAAGGCGGTCGGCCAGCATGGGGCCGACGAGGCTCATGTCCTCCTCGTCGATGTAGCCGTCCTGGTTGACGTCGCTGGTGTCGAAGGCGGATCCGGCGTTGAGCTCCTGGGGGGTCGGTTGCATCTCGGCTCCTCACGGGGGGTGACTTTGGGTGACTAATCGTTACCCTGCGTGAGCATCGGTGTCAACGCGTACCCGGGAAACCCCGGCGGTTCGGCCCGACCGGCGATGTCCGATACACTGGCGTGGCACCGAAAGCGGGCAGATGTTCGCCCGTGGTGTGACCTGGGGCTATGGCGCAGCTGGTAGCGCGCCTCCATGGCATGGAGGAGGTCTGGGGTTCGAATCCCCATAGCTCCACACCGGGCCGTTCGTGAAGTGGCCTGATGCGCGTTGACGATCCCGTCCGATCACCTCGATCGGGCGGGATCGTCGTCGTTTCCGGGCAGGTGATCCGCACACGCGGTGGACTGCGCCGGGTGGTCCCCGCCTTCGATGCCGGATCGCCCTATGAGCCGGCTTTCTGGAAGTCCGCGGCCATCAGGCGTCGCGGTTTCGCAGCACCGGGCGCAGCAGGTCGAGTACGGAGGCGTCCTCGATGGTGGAGGGGGCCGGCTCGTCGGTGCCGTCGGCGATGCCCCGCATGGTCTTGCGAAGGATCTTGCCCGAGCGGGTCTTGGGCAGGCCCGGGACGATGTCGATCCGCCTCAGGCTCGCCACCGCCCCGACCTGGTCGCGGACCAGCCGTACCAGCTCGTCGCGCAGTGTGCCGGGGTCGGCCTGGACGCCGCTCTTGAGTACGACCAGCCCGCGCGGCACCTGCCCCTTCAGCTCGTCGGCGACGCCGATCACCGCGCATTCGGCCACGGCGGGATGCCCCGCCAGCACCGCCTCCATCGAACCGGTGGACAGGCGGTGCCCGGCCACGTTGATGACGTCGTCGGTGCGGCCCATGACGAACAGGTAGCCGTCCTCGTCGAGGTGGCCGCCGTCGCCGGTCAGGTAGTGGCCGGGATAGGCCGACAGGTAGGACGCGACATAGCGCTCGTCGTCCTGCCAGAGCGTGGGAAGCGTGCCGGGAGGGAGCGGCAGGCGCAGGCAGATCGCGCCCTCCTCGCCCGGGGCGCAGACCCCGCCGTCCGGATCGAGGACCCGCACGTCGTACCCCGGCACGGGGACCGTGGGGGAGCCGGGCTTGATCGGCATGGGGGCGAGGCCGCGCAGGTTGGCGGCCACCGGCCAGCCGGTCTCCGTCTGCCACCAGTGGTCGACCACGGGCACGCCCAGGTTCTCCGTGGCCCAGTGGTAGGTGTCCGGATCGAGCCGCTCGCCGGCCAGGAACAGCGTCCTGAGCGATGAGATGTCGTATTTGGCGAGGAGCGCCGCCGACGGGTCCTCCTTCTTGATCGCCCGGAACGCCGTCGGCGCGGTGAACAGCGCGTTCACGCCGTGGTCGGCGATCACCCGCCAGAAGGCCCCCGCGTCCGGCGTGCCCACCGGCTTGCCCTCGTAGAGGACCGTCGTCGCGCCGAGGAGCAACGGGCCGTACACGATGTAGGAGTGGCCGACCACCCAGCCGACGTCGGAGGCCGCCCAGAACACCTCGCCCGGCGCGATGTCGTAGACGTTGCGCATGCTCCACAGCAGCGCGACCGCGTGGCCCCCGTTGTCGCGCACCACACCCTTGGGCTTCCCTGTGGTTCCGCTGGTGTAGAGGATGTAGAGCGGGTCGGTGGCCGCGACCGGCACGCAGCCGGCGGGGACCGCCGCGGCCATCGCCTCGTCCCAGTCGAGGTCCCGGCCGGGCACCAGCGTCGCGGGGGCCTGCTCACGCCGCAGGATGACGCATGCGGCGGGCTTGTGCCCGGCGAGGTCGAGCGCGCCGTCCAGCATCGGCTTGTACGGCACGATCCTGGCGGGCTCGATGCCGCATGAGGCGGACACGACGACCACCGGCCGGGCGTCGTCGATGCGCATGGCCAGTTCGCGGGGGGCGAAGCCGCCGAACACCACCGAGTGGACGGCCCCGAGGCGGGCGCAGGCGAGCATGGCGACCACGGCCTCGGGCACCATCGGCATGTAGACGACCACCCGGTCGCCCCTGCCGACGCCGAGCCCCCTGAGCACCCCGGCGAACAGCGCCACCTGCGACAGCAGCTCCGCGTAGGTGTACGTGCGGGCCGTGCCGGTGACGGGACTGTCGTAAACCAGGGCCGCCTGGTCGCCCCGCCCACCGTCCACATGCCTGTCGAGCGCGTTGTGGCAGGTGTTCAGCTCCCCGCCGCTGAACCACCGGTAGAACGGTGCCCCCTCCGCGTCCAGCACCTTGTCGGGGGCGCGGTCCCAGCTCACGGCCTTGGCGGCGTCGCCCCAGAAGCCGTCGGGATCGGTGATGGCATTCGCGAAGACCTCCGCGTACGACATGCTCACCTGCTCACTGTCGGTTGGTCAGACGCTCGCCATCATGGCGCGCGGAGCCGGAGAACGACAGGGTCTCCGGGCGGGCGGCAGGCTCTGATCGGCCTTGGACGGTGCTGCGGAACACCGGGGCCGGCCGTCGCGGTGAGCCGTGACCCCCTCAGGACCTGAAGGTGTGGCGGTAGGTCAGCGGCGCGACGCCCACGGTCGCGTGCAGGTGCTGGCGTAGCGAGACGGCCGTGCCGAAGCCCGACCGGACGGCCACCTGGTCCACCGGCAGGTCGGTGGTCTCCAGCAGGTGGCGAGCGTGCTCCACGCGCTGGCGGCTGAGCCATCGGGCCGGGCTCAGCCCGGTCTCCTCGCGGAACCGGCGGGTGAACGTGCGCACGCTCATGCGGGCGTGCCTGGCCTGGGTGGCGAGGTCGAGCCGCTCTCCCAGCCGTTCGAGCATCCAGGCCCTGGTGGGGGCGGTGGTGGCGCCTCCGGGCTCGGGCAGGGGGCGTTCGATGAACTGCGCCTGGCCGCCCTCCCGCCAGGGCGGGGTCACGCAGCGCCGCGCCGCCCGGTTGGCCACCTCGCTGCCGTGGTCGCGCCGGACGACGTGCAGGCACAGGTCGATGCCGGCGGCGACGCCCGCCGAGGTCAGCAGGTCGCCGTCGTCGATGAACAGCACGTCGGGGTCGAGGAGGACCCGGGGGAACAGCGAACGGAACCGGTCGGCGTTCCTCCAGTGGGTCGTCGCGGGCCTTCCGTCGAGAAGCCCGGCCGCCGCCAGCACGAAGGCCCCCGTGCAGATCGACATCAGCCGGGAGCGTGACGACGCCTCCAGCAGGGCGTCGCGGACCTCGTCGTCCACGGTGCCGTCGACGAGCGGCGAGCCGCCGTGGATGCCGGGGACCACCACGGTGTCGGCCGTGCGGAGGACCGAGAGATCGTGGTCGGGCACGACGCTGAAGCCCGCCGAGCTGCGCACGGGCCGCCCGCCGGGGGTGCAGGTCACGACCTCGTACAGCCGGCGGTCCGCGGCGTCCTCGGCGATCCAGAAGACCTGGCCGGGGATCCCGAGGTCGAGGGTGGCGAAGTCGTCTAGGGCGAGGACCGCGACGCGATGAGCCATGGCCGGATTCTTTCACATATTGGCTATCAAGCCACTCGCCCGGTATGTGGGCCGGAATCCATCATTGTCGGCATGACGCTGACGATGGATGTGAAGCGGAGGCGGCGACCGCACCGGGCCTGGGTGGTGGCGGGAGTCGCCTTCGTCGCGATCGTGGGAGCCGCGGGGTTCCGGGCCACGCCCGGAGTCCTCATCACCCCGCTTGAGGAGGAGTTCGGCTGGACGCGGGGGACGATCTCGCTCGCCGTCTCGGTGAACCTGATGCTGTACGGCCTCACCGCGCCGTTCGCCGCGGCGCTGATGGACCGTCTGGGCATGCGCCGCGTCGTCGCCTCCGCGCTGCTGCTCGTCGCCCTCGGCAGCGGGCTCACGGTGTTCATGACGGCGAGCTGGCAGCTCGTCGCGTGCTGGGGCGTCCTGGTCGGGCTCGGCACCGGGTCGATGGCACTGGTCTTCGTCGCCACGGTCACCGACCGGTGGTTCGTACGGCACCGGGGCTTGGTCACCGGAGTGCTCACGGCCGGAGGAGCGGCGGGCCAGCTCGTCTTCCTGCCCGCGCTGGCCTGGATCGCCGAGGGACCGGGATGGCGGGCGGCCGCGCTGGTGGTCGCCGGGGCCGCGCTGACGGTCGTGCCGCTGGTCTGGTTCCTGCTGCGCGACCACCCGCAGGACGTCGGCCTGACCGCACTCGGAGCCGAACCCGTCCCCGCGGCCGGTGCCGCGGAGGCTCCCGGAGCCGGAGGCGTTGGGGGGCGTACGGCGCCCGTGGCGCGCAAGGGAGGGGCGGCGGTGCGGGCGGTGACCGTGCTGAGGTCGGCGGCGCGCACCCGGTCGTTCTGGTTCCTCGTGGGAGGCTTCGCCATCTGCGGCGCGAGCACCAACGGCCTGGTGGGCACCCACTTCATCCCCGCGGCGCACGACCACGGCATGCCCCAGACCACCGCGGCGGGCCTGCTCGCGCTCATCGGCGTCTTCGACGTGGCCGGGACCGTCTTCTCCGGCTGGCTCAGCGACCGGGTCGACCCGAGGCTGCTGCTGGGGGCCTACTACGCGCTGCGCGGCGCCTCGCTGCTGATCCTGCCCACCCTGTTCGCGGCGACGGCCGAGCCCAGCATGCTGATCTTCATCATCTTCTACGGCCTCGACTGGGTCGCCACCGTGCCGCCGACCGTGGCGCTGTGCCGCACGCTCCACGGCCCCGACGGCGCCGTGGTGTTCGGCTGGGTGTTCGCCTCCCACCAGGTCGGCGCGGCCATCGCGGCGGTGGCGGCCGGCGTGACCCGCGACCACCTCGGCCACTACGACGCGGCCTGGTACGGGGCCGGCCTGCTCTGCGTCCTCGCCGCCATCATGTCCCTGAGGGTGACCCGCGACGGCGGGGCGCGCGCGGGCACCGGTTCCCCGGCGGAACCGGTGGCCACCGTGGGATGAGGTCCGCGCGTACGGGCGCGAGTGTGACGGTGGTGCGTCCCAAAGGGCGGACGGGCCGGACCGGTGTGCGGCGGGGCTGAGATCCTTGGGACGTGAGCCGGCCAGACCAAAGAGTGCTTCCCCTTGTCGTCCGCATCGAGCGCGCCGATCCGCCCGAGCGCACCGACGCCCTGGAGGCGGCGGCGCTCGCCGTGCTGACCCTGCTGACCGACGAGCGCGCGGTGAGCGGCGAGTGGGCGGAGTCCGTCCAGGCGTGGGAGACCATCGGCATCAGGAAAGTGGTGCGCAGGGCCAGGGGCGTCGAGTGGCGGCGCGTGGAGGAGCTGCCCGGGATCACGGTCGCGGTGCGGTCGGCCGAGGTGCGCGTTCACCCGCCGATCCCGCTCGACGCCTGGCCGAAGGAGCTGTCCCGGCTCCAGGTCTCCGGCACCGACCTGAACGACACCGGGCCGCCGGAGCCGCCCCCGCCCGGCGCGGCGGTGCTGTGGCTCAACCCGTCGCTGGACATGTCCGCGGGCAAGGCCATGGCCCAGGCCGGTCACGCGGTGCAGCTCGCCTGGTGGGGCACCGACGAGCCCACCCGTGCCGCGTGGCACGCCGAGGGGCTGCCGGTCGCCGTACGGACCGCCGGGCCGCGCCGGTGGGCGGCGCTGGTGGACAGCGGGCTTCCCGTCGTCCGCGACGCGGGGTTCACCGAGATCGAGCCGGGTTCCCGCACGGTCGTCGCGGACGCGCCGTGGCTGCGGGCGGGCGGCCACCGCCCGGCCGGATGGGGGCCGCTGCGCAATCCGCCGCGGTAGGGCGAGGCCATTGACCGGGGGGCGAACGCGGAGGTCAGAGCGTACGCGAACCCCTGTGCGGCAGGCACTCCGTTCCCGAAGTGTGATCGGGAACTCAGACGCGCATGGGGGATTTGCCGTACGCTCCGATCGTGCCAAATGGGGTGGGTGGGAACTACGGGACCAAGGCCGTCCCAACGTATGTGACAGCGGACGCGGAGACCGCGCCGCTGCCCAAGATCACGGCCGAGGAGCCTCCTCCTCTTCCAACGCCACCGCCCGTCAAGCGCTCCCTGATCTCCAGGCTGGGCGACCTGCCGATGCGTGTCATCTACCGCGGCGTCGCCTCCGCCCTCGCCGTACTCGCCGTCGTGACGGCGGGCGTCGTCTTCTTCGCGACGGGCTCGCACAAGGGCACGCCGAGCGCCGCGGGACCCACCGGAGGGGAGCCCCTGGCCACGCTGCCCGCGCCCTCGTCCGGCGCGTCCGAGGCTCCTCCGGTCTCGGCGGAGCCGTCCGCGCTCTCCGCTTCCGGGGCGTCTTCGATGCCGTCGCTCTCCGCTTCCGGGGCGTCTTCGGTGCCGTCGGTCTCCGGGTCGGCGGCGGTCGTCCCGTCGGTGCCCGCCTCGGCCTCGGGGCCCTCCGAGGTCTCCGCGCAGGGCTCGGCGTCGCCGGTGCCCACGCCCGGCAGCAGCGCGCTCGCCACGGCCCAGGCGGACCCGCGCGTCCCGCCGCTGCCCGCAGACCGGAAGCTCGCCGACTTCCGCGGGCGTGCCGCCCCGGCGAAGGGGCGGGTGAAGGACCGGCGGTCCGGCGTCACGTTCACGCGCTTCACCAAGGCGTGGAAGCTCACCAAGTCCTCGCCGTTCTCCACGCGGCGCACGCTTCCCGCGGTCAAGGGGGCGGGACACCGGGCACTGCTGGCGTCGTGCCCGGTGCCGATCGCGGTCCAGGAGGACCTCAAGGACACCGCCTTCCTCGCGGCGCGCTGGACCCTGAACTACCATCCGGTGGGCTCGAAGATCACGTGGACGGCCTCACAGCCGATCAAGGCGGGCAAGCAGAAGGGCTGGCTGCTCGGGTACCGCGTGAGCTACAAGGCCGGTGGCAAGAAGCACGTGTCGACGGCGGCGGTCGCCCTGGTGGAGGTCTCCTCCTCCAAGCCGGCCCTGGTCTTCATCACGATCCCCGACGCCCAGAAGAAGCGCTGGGCGGACATCAACACCGTGATGTCCAGCGTGCGTGCCCTGTAGGGCCCTCCTGGACGCTCGGCCGGTCCCCGGCTTCGGGGCGTGACCGGGGCGCTCGGGCGAGGGGCGTCCGTCCTTTCCCGGGCGTACGGGTCCCCGGGTTCCTCTAGGCTCGGATGACATGACCGAGATCGTCCTCGCCTCCTCCTCGCCCGCCCGGCTCGCGCTCCTGCGCAGCGCGGGCCTCGACCCCACCGTCGTCGTCAGCGGTGTCGACGAGGACGCCGTGACCGCCGGGTCACCCGCCGAGCTCTGCCTGGTTCTGGCCCGCGCCAAGGCTTCGGTCGTGGCGGAGGTCCTCACCACGGGTCTCGTCATCGGCTGCGACTCCATCCTTGAGTTCGACGGCCAGGCGTACGGCAAGCCCCGCTCGGCCGAGGAGGCCGTGGCGCGCTGGCGGTCGATGCGCGGCCGTACGGGCAGGCTCCTCACCGGGCACTGCGTGATCGACACCGAGACGGGGGCCATGGCGTCCGAGGTCGGGGCGACGGTGGTGCGCTTCGGCGAGCCCAGCGACGAGGAGATCGCCGCCTACGCGGCCAGCGGCGAGCCGCTGCGGGTGGCGGGCGCGTTCACCCTCGACGGACTCGGCGGCTGGTTCGTCGACGGCATCGAGGGCGACCACGGCAACGTGCTCGGCATCTCGCTTCCCCTGCTCCGGCGGCTGTTCGCCGACCTGGGCGTCCCCGTGACATCCCTCTGGAAACAGGGATCTTTCCACTGATCTTGCGACGATCCTCGCGGAAGGCATTAGCCTGCCGGGCATGAACAGCATGGGCCAGCCCATCCGCCGCGGGATCGGTGGCTTCGCCGACGGGATCAAATACTTCTTCCAGGGGCTCGGCTGGGTCGCCAGGAACCCGCGTCAGTGGCTCTTCGGGCTCATCCCCGCCCTCATCGCGCTGGCCCTCTACATCGTCGCGCTGGTGCTGCTCGGCACCTACGCGGGCGACCTCGCGGCCTGGGCCACCCCGTTCGCGGACGGCTGGAGCGCGGGCGTCCGCGACACCCTGCGGGTCCTGCTGGGTCTCGTCGTCTTCGCGCTCGGCCTCGTGCTGGCCGTCATCACCTTCACCGCCGCCACGCTGGTGATCGGCGACCCGTTCTACGAGAAACTCTCCGAGCGCGTCGAGGAGAGCATGGGCGAGGTGCGCAAGGGCCCCGACGTCCCCTTCTGGCGGTCCGTCATCCGGTCCGTACGGGACAGCCTGATCACTCTCGGGTACGTGCTGATGTTCACCATCCCGCTGTTCATCCTGGGGTTCGTCCCGGTGGTCGGGCAGACCGTGGTGCCGGTGCTGGGCGCGGCCGTCTCGGGGTTCTTCCTCACCGTGGAGCTGACCGCGCTCGCCATGGAGCGCCGGGGTCTCGCGCGCAAGCAGCGCTTCGCCCTCCTCCGCGCGGACAAGTCCCCGTCCCTGGGGTTCGGCGTGCTGGTCTTCCTGATCTTCCTGATCCCCTTCGGGGCCGTCTTCGCCATGCCGGCGGCGGTCGCCGGAGCCACCATCATGGTCCGCGTACGGCTCGCGCCCCACCACCCGGCCCCCGCCCCCTCCGACCGCTGAGGCCGAATCGCTGGCCCCGCGTGGGGTTCGCCCTGTGGATCCCTCCGTTCGGCCGGTGGCCGTCGTGGGGCGGTACGGTGACGGTCTTCCCACTTCAGGGATGGACAGCCGCCGACGCGTGCCCGCCGGTTTGATAGGAAGTCCTCGTATGTGATTTCCACAGGACGTCGTTCGGTGGAATCGGCCGGTCGCGGGTTCACGAGGCTTCGGCCCATGACGCCCTCACCGATTCTCCTCAGCTCTCCCGACGACATCCTCGGGGCCGTGCCCTATCTTCTGGGCTTCCATCCCGTCGACAGCCTCGTCGTCATCGCTTTCGCGGGCAGGGGTGCGCGTGGCAGGCTGCGCGTCACCACGCGGTGGGACCTGCCACTTCCGGCCGGTGCGATCGACAGGCTCGTGCCGTTGCTCCGGCGAGAGAAGGTCACGCACACGATTCTCGCCGGGTTCGGCGAGGGGCCGCTCGTGACGCCGGCCGTCGACGAAGCCAGGCGACTGCTCGGCCCCGCGGGCATCGAGGTCATAGAAGCCCTCCGCGCCGAGGGCTCGCGTTACTGGTCCTATGTCTGCCGGCAGATCCAGTGCTGCCCTCCCGAGGGGCGGCCGTACGACCCGGTGGCCGGTCAGGTCGCGGCGCAGGCCACGCTCGGAGGCCTGGTCGCCCTGCCCGACCGCGAGAGCCTTGAGTGGTTGGTGGCTCCCACCAGGGGAGCGGCGCGGGTCACGATGCGCGAGGCGACCCTGCTCGTGGCCGCCCAGGTGCGCTCGCGGCTCATCGGCACCCCGAAGCCCGAGGAGGTTCCCGCCGAGTTCGTCGCCGAGGGGCTGGCCCGGGTGCGCCGATCGGTCGAGGGCTTCGGCTCGCGGGGGCCGTTGCCCGACCACGAGGCGGCCCGGCTCGGCGTCGACCTGGCCGTGATCCGCATCCGCGACGAGGCGTGGACCCTGATGGGCGACGACACGCAGGACACCCACGTCGCCCTGTGGGCCGACCTCACCCGCAGGCTGGAGCCCGCGTTCGTTCCCCCGGTCGCGTCACTGCTGAGCGCCGCTGCCTGGCGTCGTGGCGACTGCGCGCTCGCGGGCATCGCCGTCGAACGGGCCCTTGCCGCCGACCCCTCGTACTCGATGGCGAACCTTCTGGCGCAGGGTCTGCGGCAACTGGTCAGCCCCGAGATCCTGCGTCACCGCATGCCGACCCCGGAGGAACTGGACGCGAGCATGGGCCCACCGCGCATGGAATGGCTCCACCCGATGCTCGGCCTCCTCGACGACCACACCGTCCTGAGCCGGTAGCGGAGAGCGGAGAGCGGTGAGCACTCCCGCGACGAGGTGGGATGGCCCCGGCGTTCACGCCGGGGAGGATGTCAATCTTGCGCCGGGCTGTTCCTGCGGCGCTCGTTGTAGGCGCGCATCCTGCCCGGGTAGCCGGTGAGCTGGACGTCGTAGACAGGGAGGGCGAGGTTCCTCGCGACCTTGATGATGACGGCGGGGGAGCCGACCCTCCGGCGGGTCCATTCGCCGTCATGGGCGACGGCGACCGCGGTCGTGTCGGTGGCGAAGGTCTCCGGCTCGACGTAGAACTCGACTCCCCGGCGGGACTTCGCGAAGGCGATCAGCGCCTCGATGTCGCCGTCGTTGGCCTCACGGTCGAACCTGACGATGTTCCGGCCACGTAGCCGGCGAATTCCATAGCGATCCCGCCATCCCATATCCCTTGTATACCTGGGCCGACCGACAATTGGGCGCCTCCGGGCGAGATCCGGGTCGGGTCGGGGTTGTTCCGGATAGACCAGACTCGCCGTAACTTCGAGAATGGGAGGACGACCGATTACGACGAAAGGTGCGGCCACTGATGGCAGGGGTAGCGAGACCTCCGGCGACACCGTCCACCGGAGGGTGGGGGCCGGCGCCTCACCCTCAGCTTCGGGTGACCAACCAGGATCGCGATCAGGTGGTCGAGCACGTCACCGTCGCCTACACCGAAGGCCGCCTCGACAAGGACGAGTTCGACGAGCGGATTCACCTCGCGATGACGGCACGCACCCACGCCGATCTCGCGCCGATCATGCACGACCTGTATCCCGTGCGGCCCCTGCCCCACGCGCCGCGACCGCTCCCGCAGATGGGGCCGCACCACACGGCGCCGCTGACGGGCGGCGATCGGCTCGGCGCCGCCGCCGCGCACCTGCTCCCGATCTGCGGGCTGTCGTTCGTCGGGCCGCTGATCATGCTGCTGACCGGGGGGAGGACCTCGCCGTACATCCGTCAGCACGCGGTGGAGTCGCTCAACTTCCACCTGACCATGATGGGCGCCACGCTAGCGTTGCCCTTCACCGTCATCGGGGTCGTCCTCATCCCGTTCATCTGGATCGCCGCGTTCGTGCTCGGCATCATCGGCGCGGTGTCCGCGATCGGCGACACCCACTTCCGCTACCCGCTCACCCTCCGCCCGGTCAAGTAACCCGGCGCTCGCAGCCGCTCGGCTGAGTGAACGGCCTGCCGGGTTGTTTCGGTGCGGCCCGTTCTGCCTGGTGCGCCCATGGACCGGCTCCTAGCGGGCGAGCACGTCGTACTTCACGGTCATGGCACCGGTGGAGAGGCTGCCGATGGCGTCGAAGGCGGCTCGTGACAGGTCAAGGCAACGGCCGCTCACGAACGGCCCGCGGTCGTTGATGCGGACGGTCACGGTCCTGCCGTTTCGCGGGTTGGTCACCCGCACCTTGCTCCCCATGGGGAGGGTCTTGTGGGCCGCCGTCATCGCGCCCGGGTCGAAGCGCTCACCGCTGGCCGTCATCTGGCCCTCGTCGTAGTACGACGCTCCGCAGGTGCCCGACGAGATCACCCTGCTCTTGGCGGTGGCCTTCTTCGCCGCCTTCACCGGCTTGGCCGCCTTCGTGGGCTCGGCGGTTCTCGCGGGCTCGGCGGTTCTCGCGGGCTCGGCCGCCTTGGTGGGCTCCGCGACTTCCGGGGGGCCGACGGCCTGTTTCTGAGTGGCGGCGGCGTGGGGCCCGGCTCCGGAGGTCGTGGCCGTGGCGGAACCGGAAGCCGAGGGGCCGGCCGAGGCGAGGGGGTTCCAGGGGGTGACCGTGCCGCTCGCCGTATGCGCCGCGGCCGTGGCGGTGGTCGTACGACGGGCCGTCCCGATACCGGCCGCGGCGGTGACCGGTGCGTCGTCGCCGCTCTCCACGACGATCCAGGCGCTCGCCGACACCGCGGCGACCACGGCGGTGACGGCGAGGGCGGAACGCAGGTGCCGCCGGGCACCGGCCCTCAGCGGGGGAACCGTCTTCTCGTACCAGCGGGAGGAGGAGGCGTGAAGGCCCAAGGGAACCACGGTCCTAGATAGGGGGCAAGGACGCGGGACGGCGGGTGCGGACGAGCGTGGGGGAAGCCACCGAGCCGGTCCTGTCAGCCGTCCCAACTACGTATCAAGGTGCAAATCACCTATCACGTAATGCCAGGCACCATAACGGACAAACAGGAAGTAAAGGCAGTAAAAGGGCACGCAAAGTGACGTAAGTCACATCGCGGATGATCAGATTCCTGCCAGAGATCCGCGGAACGCCTGGTCGTGTTCGGTGGCCGGGCGGCGGGGTGGGAATGGCGGGGTGGTCGACGGGGGGTTAGAAGAGCAGCTCGCGGACGGACTGCACGGTGTCGGCCTCTTCGGGGCGCTTGTCGGGGCGGTAGCGCAGGACGCGGGCGAACCTCAATGCCACGCCGCCCGGGTAGCGCGGGGAACGCTGGACCCCGTCGAAGGCGACTTCGACCACCATCTCCGGCCGTACCGTGACCACCCACTCGTCGCTCGGTCCTTCGGCGAGCGCGAGGAACCGCTCGGTCTGCCAGGCCAGCAACTCGTCGGTGAGGCCCTTGAACGTCTTGCCCAGCATCACGAAGTCGCCCGACTCGGGGTCCCTCGCACCGAGATGCAGGTTCGACAGCTTGCCCTGACGCCGGCCGTGCCCCCATTCGGCGGCCAGCACGACGAGGTCGAGGGTGTGACGTGGCTTCACCTTGATCCAGCCCGCCCCTCGCCGTCCCGCCGCGTACGGCGTGGCGGGGGACTTCACGACCACGCCCTCGTGACCCTGCCGGAGGACGTCGGCGAAGAACGACATGCCCTCCTCGGGGTCGGCGGTGACGAGGCGCGGCGCCAGCAGCTCGGCGGGCACGGCTCGCGTCAGTGCCGCGTGCCGCTCGCTGTCGGGAAGGTCGAGCAGGTCCGTACCGCCGACGCGCAGCGCGTCGAAGAAGAACACGCTCAGCGGTGTCGTCGCGCGCGACCGTACGACGTCGATCTTGCTGGCCACCCGGCTCGCGGTCACCTGGAAGGGCTCGGGACGGCCGTCGGGACGCAGGGCGATCACCTCGCCGTCGAGCACCAGGTCGTCGACGGGCAGGGCGAGCACGGCCTCCACCAGCTCCGGGACCTGGGCCGTGATGTCGTCCAGAGTCCGTGTGAACACACTGACGTCGGAACCCGAGCGGTGCGTTTGGACGCGCACGCCGTCGAGCTTCCACTCCAGGGCCGCGGGGCCGCCGCCCAGCTTCGCCAGGGCCGCCGTCATGTTCGGGGCGCTCTGGGCCAGCATGGGAGAGACGGGGCGGCCGACCTCCAGGTGGAACGAGCGCAGGGCCTCGACGCCGCCGGTGAGCGCCGCGGCGCCCACCGCGGGAAGCCAGCCGCGCAGGGTCAGGGCACGCCGCACCTCCGCGGAGGGAGTGCCGGCCGCCTTGGCGACCGCCTCGATCATGACCCCGTTCAACGCCCCTTGACGCAGCTCGCCCCCTAGCAGGCGCAGGAGAAAGGACTGCTCCTGGCGGGTCGCCGAGCGGAACAGCTCGTCGACCAGGTGCTTCCTGGCAGCCTGGGAACCCGCCCCCACCTGGGCCTTTATGCGGCTGAGGAGATCGTCCACCTCGCTGAGAGTGGCGCTGGCGATCTGGCGCGGCTCGGGGAGATCCTGCAGGCCTCGCCAGCCGACGCCGATCTGCCGCTGGGGAAGCTCACCCGAGAGGTACGCGACGGCGATCTCCGCTTCCTCGGGCTGGACCCTGCTCAGCAACTCGGCGAGATGCCGGATCTTGGCGAGCCGGGCAGAGTCGGCCGCGACGGCAGCCGAGGTGCGCGCGAGGTCGATGAGCAACACAGGTCTCATCGTGCCAGTTCAGCCGAGGGGACGCTCCCGCAGGTGGCGATATAGGCGAGATGAGCCCTGAACTTCGCCGATGTCCCCACAAAAGGGCTCGTATCACGGCGGTGGTACCCGTAAAGGGCTCGTATCGAGGCGGGGGTACCGAAGCGCCGGCGGCGGGGTCGTACGGCCGGTGGGGGGTCGCCGTGGGAGCCGCCGGGCCGGAAGAGCTCGCGGTGCCGCGCGAGCCGACGGGCCGGAGGCTTCCACGGCGTCAGGGCTGGTGGCCCCGGTGGACGGGCGAGCGGTCAGCTCACGCCGAGGAGGTCGACCACGAAGATCAGCGTCTCACCCGGCTTGATCGCGTTGCCGGCCCCGCGGTTGCCGTAGCCGAGGTGGGGCGGGATCGTGAGCCGGCGACGACCGCCGACGCGCATCCCCGCGACACCCTGGTCCCAGCCGGCGATGACGCGACCGGCGCCAAGCGGGAACTGGAAGGAGTCGCCGCGGTTCCAGGACGCGTCGAACTCCTCACCGGTGGAGAACGCGACGCCGACGTAGTGCACGTTCACCATGTGCCCCGCCTTGGCCTCCTCACCGTCTCCCACGGTGATGTCAACGATCTCGAGATCCGCCGGCGCGTCGCCCTCCGGAAAGTCGATCTCGGGCTTCTCGAGTGCCACGTGTTCTCCTTGATTAGAATGCGCGCCCCCGATGTGGCATGGAGCGCGCCTGGACCAGGCGCCGACCGCCTTCCGGCCGACCGCACGACTCTACGGGGTCTCGACCGCGGACGGGCGGCGAGGGCCCATTCCGCGATCACTCGACGAAGCGAGTGCCGGGAGAGGGCCCTTCCCCTGAGACCGTCCGCGTCCTGGTGGGGGACGCGCGGTCCCATCCCCATGAGCCACCCCCATTGTTCCAGGCCGGACGGCACGACCGCCCTCGCGGCACGCCTCGGGTCATGGCTTGGGGGACGTGTCCTCGCTGGTGGTCGCCGGGGTGGGGTCGGCGGGTTCGACCGTCGACGGCTCCGGCGCGGTGACCTTGGCCTTGGTGGAGCGGGTCGTCGTCGTGCGCCTCGCCCCGGCGGGCTTGGCCGGGGCGACGGCCTTTGGAGTCGCCTCGGCTCCGGGCGCCGCCGGCTCGGTCAGCGGGGCCTCAGAGGGCGCGCCCTCCGGCGATTCCGAGGGGGCGACCTTCGGCTTGGCCGTACGGGTGGTCTTCCGGGGGGTCGTAGAGCCGGCGCGCGTGGTGGCCGAGCTCGTACGCGCGGTGCCGGAGCTCGTGCGCGCGGTGCCGGAGCTTGCGCGCGTGGTGGTGGAGCTCGTACGGGTGGCGGTCGACGTCGTCCGCGCGGCGGTGGTGCGCCTGGCCGGCTTCGACGGGGCGGCCTCCGGCGCGACATCGGGCGCGGCGTCCGGCTCAGCCTCGGCAGCCGGGCTCACGATTTCGGAGGAGGCGGGTCCGGTGACCACGGGGTCGGAGGCGGAGGGCTCCGACGGCGAGGGTTCGGAGGAGTCCTTCGAGGTCGTCGAGGACGAGGCAGGCGAGGGGCTCGCGGAGGGCTCGGGGGCAAGGGGCTCGGGTGCGGAGGGTGCCGCGGCGGCTCGTACGGTCGACAGCGGGATGGCGATGGTGGCCTCCTCCATGGCCTCGGCCCGGGTGGCGGCCGGGCGGGCCGAGCCGGCGGGCGAAGGCATGGTGACGGCGTGGTCGCTCACCGAAGCCGGCATGGTGACGGCCTCTTCGGCGGAGGGCGGCGTCCTGACGGCGTCCTCCGCCAGGGACGGCATGGTCGCGACATGCTCGTCCGGCGAAGTCGTCCCACCGGTGGACGGGGAGCCGGCCGCCGGCGAGCTCGCCGCCGAGGAACCGGCCGCTGAGGGGTCGGTCGCCGGGGACCCGGTCTCCGGGAAACCGGTGGCAGGGGGCTCGGTCTCCGGAGAACCGGTCGAGCTTGTGGACGCGGACCCGGTCGCCGGGGCGCCCCCGGCGGGGGCGTCCGTCGGCCGGGTGTCGCCGGAGGGGGAGTCCGGGACGGCCGGGGAAGCGAGGCCGGGGAGGGCCGGGCCGGGGGTCGCCGGGGAAGCGTGGCCGGGGAGGGGGGAGGTTCGGGGGCGTTCGACCACGACCGTGTCGGCCGGACGGGTGCCGCCCTCCAGCACGGCCAGGGCCTCCTCCAGTGCGGCGGAGGGCACCAGGACGTCGTACCGGCCGGCCACGATCACGCTGCGCGAGGTGAAGTCCCGGGTGCCGCCCTTGAACGCGTGGCTCGCGAACCCGAAGGCCGCGCCCATCACGGCGCCCCACAGCACCGCCCAGACGGCGAGCGCGAGGAACGAGGCCGTGGTCGTGGTGAACAGCCCGAGGAACAGGCCGACGACGAGCCCGAAGACCGCGCCGCTGATGGCCCCCGAGAGGGCGGCGCGCGCATTGGTCAGCCGTCCGGTGACCGTCTCCTCAAGGCGCAGATCGCTTCCGACGATGGCGACGTTGTGGACCGGATATCCGGAGTCCGAGAGCGAGTCGACGGCACGCTGCGCGGCCGGGTAGTTGTCATAGCTGACCAGCAGTCGCCTGTCAGCGGCGAGAGGTGAGGCCAGTCCGGGTGACGAACCGATCATGGGGGGATTCCGCCTTCGCGGTCAGAGGGTTCATTTGCGGCTCCGCACTACCCGAGGGAGGCGGGTTCTCACCGGCTCCCGAGCGATGACATGCCTCAAGGAGCCGGGCCGCCCCAATTCTGGTGCAGCTGCGTCCCCCGAGGAGGTGACTTATCGCGAACTGTGGTTAGCGGTGTGTCTTGAGATGGTCCTGGTGCAGTGTCGTGTCTTCGGGTGGGCTGTCGCGAACGCGGATGCCGGCTTCGGTGGAACGGCGGGCGTCCTGCGGTGGCGGTGTCAGGGCCGGTGGCAATTGTCAGGGGGCGGTGGCAGGTGTCAGGGCCGGTGGCGATTGCCCCGGTGGCAAGTGTCGGGGCCGGTCGGAGGGCGGGCCTTGAGGCGGGGTCACCAGCTCTGGTGGAGGGGCATGCCTTCCGAGTAGCCGGAGGAGCTTTGGATGCCGACGATGGCTCGCTCGTGGAACTCCTCCAGCGTGGTGGCGCCCGAGTAGGTGAGTGACGAGCGCAGACCCGCGACGATGGCGTCGATCTGGTCCTCGACGCTCGGCCTGACCGGGTCGAGGTACATGCGCGAGGTCGAGATGCCCTCCTCGAACAGCGCCTTCCGGGCGCGGTCGAAGGGCGTGTCCTCGGCGGTGCGCAGCCTTACGGCACGCGCGGAGGCCATGCCGAAGTTCTCCTTGTACCGGCGTCCGTTGGCGTCGGTGTGGGCGTCGCCGGGCGACTCGTACGTGCCGGCGAACCAGGATCCGATCATCACGTTGGACGCGCCGGCCGCGAGGGCGAGTGCGACGTCGCGCGGGTGGCGCACGCCGCCGTCGGCCCACACGTGCCTGCCGAGACCCCGGGCCTCGGCCGCACATTCGAGGACGGCGGAGAACTGCGGCCGTCCGACGCCGGTCATCATCCTCGTGGTGCACATGGCGCCCGGCCCGACCCCGACCTTGACGATGTCGGCGCCCGCCTCGACCAGGTCGCGGACCCCGGCCGCGGTCACGACGTTCCCGGCGGCCACGGGGACGTTCGGCGAGAGCGCCCGTACGGCCGACAGCACGGAGAGCATCTTCTCCTGGTGGCCGTGCGCGGTGTCGACGACCAGGCAGTCGACCCCCGCGTCCAGGAGTTCCTTGGCCTTGGCGGCGACGTCGCCGTTGATGCCGACGGCGGCCGCGACGCGCAACCGGCCCCCGGCGTCCAGGGCGGGCTCGTACAGCGTGGCGCGCAGCGCGCCTGTGCGGGTGAGGACCCCGACCAGCCGCCCGTCGCCGTCGACGACGGGGGCGAGGCGGTGCCGGCCGTCGTGCAGCATCTCGAACGCCGCCCGGGGATCGGTGCCCGCGGGGATGGTCATGGGCGAGACCGACATCACCTGGGAGAGCTGGGTGAACATGTCGACCCCGTGGCAGTCGGCCTCGGTGACGACGCCGATCGGCCGGTTCTCCCAGTCGACCACGATGACCGCCCCGTGCGCCCGCTTGGGCAGGAGGTTCAGCGCCTCCCCGACGGTCTCGTGCGGGGTCAGCGTGATCGGGGTGTCGTGGACGAGATCGCGCTTCTTGACCCAGTCGACCACTTCGGCGACGACGTCGAAGGGGATGTCCTGCGGGATGACGGTGATGCCGCCGCGCCTGGCGATCGTCTCGGCCATGCGGCGGCCGGCCACCGCGGTCATGTTCGCGACCACGATGGGGATGGTGGTGCCCGTGCCGTCGCCGGTCGACAGGTCGACGGTGAGCCGCGACCCGACGGCCGATCGCGTCGGGACCATGAAGACGTCGCTGTAGGTCAGGTCGTAGATCGGGGCCTGGTCGTTGAGGAATCGCACGTTGGCTCAGCCTATGCGATTCATGAGGAACAATGGGATTCCCCAGCTCATCTGGGTCGAATGTCCTTGGTTGAGCTCATCGGCCACCCCTTACGCGCGATGATCGAGACGGCGATCGTCCGGTCCGGATACATTGACGGCGCGATCGAGTCAAGCGGACGGGTGGCCCTGGAGTTGGAGGCGCTATGATCATCGTTGCACGGCCCGAGGTGCTCGTCGTCGGCTACGCCATGCGCACCAACAACGCGGCGGAGGCCGATCCGTCGCGAGCGCAGCTGCCGGGCCTTTGGGCGCGTGCGGGAGCGCCGGGAGCCTTCGCCCACGTCCCCGGGCGCGTCGACGAGAACCTCTACGCCGTCCTTATCGACTACGAGAGCGGTCACCAGGGGTCCTACACGCAGATCGTCGGCGTGGCGATCCGCACGGCGGCGGGGCTGCCCGAGGGCATGGTCGCCGTCCGCGTGCCGGCCGTCCAGTCGCTCAAGGTCGAGGCGCACGGCCCGATGCCGCAGGCGTTGATCGAGGCATGGCAGCAGGTGTGGAGGCACACCGAGGGCGGCGGGGTCCCCGCGCGGGCCTTCACCACCGACCTGGAGGTCCACCACCGCGCGGGCGTCGATCTCTACCTGGCGGTCCTGCCCGGCCACAACCCCATCCCGGCCGGTCCCGGCAGGGACCGCGCCCAGGCGTAGGCGGCCTCCCCCGTCACGGCCGTCGCTCCGGGAGCACCGAGCGGCGCGGCGGTGTCAGGCCAGGACTCCCGCCTCGCGCAGCGCCTTGGCGCGCTCGTCGGACAGGCCCCACGCCGACAGGTCGTGCAGGCGGGTCGCCTGGGCGAGGTCGCCCCGCCCGCTGCCGAGCAGGCGTGGCGCGGGCACGGGCTGGGTGACGCCGCCGACCTCGACGAACGTGCCTCTCGCGGTGTTGTGCGGGTGCCGGGCCGCCTCGCCCATGTCCAGGACGGGCGAGACGCACGCGTCAGAGCCGTCGAAGATCTCCTCCCACTCGGCGCGGGTCTTCGACCTGAACGCCGCCGCGAGCCGCTCGCGGATCTCCGGCCAGTTGGCGCGGTCGTCGCGGCCGGGCAGGTCGGTGAGGCCCGTCTTGCTCACCAGCTCGGCCCAGAACGCCGGCTCCAGCGACCCGACCGCCACGTGGCGCCCGTCGGCGGTCTCGTACGTGTCGTACATCGGCGCGCCCGTGTCGAGCAGGTTGGTGCCGCGCGGGCCCCACAGTCCCGCCTGGGCGCTGTGGTAGAACATCGCGAACAGGATGGCCGCGCCGTCCACCATCGCGGCGTCGACCACCTGGCCCCGGCCGGTGCGCTCGCGCTCGAACAGGGCGAGCAGCACCCCGTAGGCCAGCATCAGCCCGCCGCCCGCGAAGTCGCCGAGGATGTTGATCGGGGGAGTGGGCTTGCCGTCCTCGCGCCCGAGCATCGACAGGACGCCGGCGATCGCGATGTAGTCGATGTCGTGCCCGGCGGTCGCCGCGAGCGGGCCGTCCTGGCCCCAGCCGGTCATCCGGCCGTAGACGAGCCGCTCGTTGACGGCCAGCAGATCGTCGGGCCCGATGCCGAGCCGCTCGGCCACGCCGGGACGGAACACCTCGATCACCACGTCGGCGCCCGCGGCCAGCTCCTTGAACGCCGCGACGCCCTCGGGCGACTTCAGGTCGAGCCCGATGGTCCGCTTTCCGCGATCCATGACGTCCGTGCGGGGGCGGTCGCCGGATCTGGCCACGGCGGCGACCCGGTCGACCCGGAGGACCTCCGCGCCGTGGTCGGCGAGCATCATGCCGGCGAAGGGCCCCGGCGCGAGCCCGGCCAGCTCCAGCACGCGGACCCCGGCCAGGGGGCCCCGCCTGGGGCGATCTTCCGGATCCGGGCCGCCGTTGTCGCTCATTGGTGTCTCCTCGGGTGCGATGTCGACGATAGACGGCACCGTGCGGGCGAAGCAAACGCTTGGTATCGTGCGATCCGGGCCCGACCCCGATCGCCTGGGACACGACGCTAACCCCTGCTTGAACCGCGCGTCGAAGGGGGGTCCTGAGTTTGCGCGGGTTTAACGTGTCTACTCTGGTCGGTGGTCATCTCAGGAGATAGCGTTCTAGCGACGATCTCCACACACTTAGTTCTAGGGGGTGGTGGCATGCCAGATCGCACGGTGAGGACGACCGCCCAGATGACAGCCCATCGCAAGGCCGTCGAGCAGATCAGGGAGTCCTACACCGCCCTCCCGGAGGGGGCCTCCCCGCGGCTGTCGAAGCCGACGACGAACCTGTTCCGCTTCCGCGAGCCAGGCAAGGCGGCCAAGCTTTCGGCGCGCGATCTCGACAAGGTCATCCAGGTCGACCCGGAGACCCGGACCGCCGAAGTCCAGGGTATGACGACCTACGAGCGGCTGGTGGACGCCACGCTGCCGTCCGGCCTCATGCCGTATGTCGTCCCGCAGCTGAAGACGATCACTCTGGGCGGGGCCGTGACCGGCCTCGGCATCGAGTCGTCGAGCTTCATGCACGGGCTGCCGCACGAGTCGGTCGAGGAGATGGAGATCCTCACCGGCGACGGCCGCATCGTGGTCGCCCGGGCCGACAACGAGCACAGCGCCCTGTTCAAGGCGTTCCCGAACTCCTACGGCACGCTCGGCTACGCCCTGCGGCTGCGCATCAAGCTCCTGCCCGTCCAGCCCTTCGTGCGGCTGACGCACATCCCGTTCTCCGACGCGGACAAGTGCATGCTCGCCATGCAGGAGATCTGCGACAGCGGGGAGTACGACGGCGAGAAGATCGACTTCATCGACGGCACGTTCTTCAGCCCCGGCGAGATGTACATCACGGTGGGGCAGTTCGCCGATCGTGCGCCGTACGCGTCCGACTACACCGGGATGCGCATCTACTACCAGTCGATCCGCACCCGCACCCGCGACTGGCTGACCGTCCGCGACTACCTCTGGCGCTGGGACACCGACTGGTTCTGGTGCTCCCGCGCGTTCGGGGTGCAGCAGCCGCTGGTCCGCTCGCTGATGCCGAGGCGCTGGCTGCGGTCGGACGTCTACCGCAGGCTCGTCGGGCTCGACCAGAAGTACGGCGTGACCGCCCGCATCGACCGCTGGCGCGACAACGCGGTGCAGGAGTCGGTCATCCAGGACGTCGAGGTGCCCGTCGAGAGGGGCGCCGACTTCCTTGCGTTCTTCCACGACAAGGTGGGCATGACCCCGGTCTGGATGTGCCCGCTGAAGGCCACCGGGGAGTGGCCGGTCTACCCGCTGGAGCCGGGAAAGCTCTACGTGAACTTCGGATTCTGGGGCATGGTCGCCCTCCCGCGCGGTCAGTTCGACGGGTACCACAACCGGCTCATCGAGAACTCCGTGCACGAGCTCGGCGGCCACAAGTCCCTGTATTCGACATCTTTCTACCCCCGTGAGGAGTTCTGGCGTCTCTACAACGGCGACGCCTACTGGCCGGTCAAACGGGAGTACGACCCCGGAGGGCGGCTGCTCGACCTCTATGACAAGTGCGTACGGGGGCGTTGAGGAGGTTGGTTCGATGAGACTCGCCCAGATCTTCGAGAAGATCGTTGGGTCGGAGGCGAACGTCGAGTTCGCCGCGTACGACGGGAGCAAGGCCGGACCGTCGGACGCCGCCGTCCGCATCGAGGTGAAGTCCCCGATAGCGGTGGCATACCTGGCACAGTCTCCGGGGGAGATGGGGCTCGCGCGCGCCTACATCGCAGGCCATATCGACGTGCACGGTGACATGTACACCCTGCTGTCGGAGATGGCGCGGATCACCCTGGACGACATGCCGATGAAGGAGAAGATCTCCGTCGCGCGGTCGCTCGGCGTCAAGCCGCTGCTGATGCGGGTGCCCCTGCCGCCGCAGGAGGTCCGCCAGAGCGCGCTGGCGCGGCTCGGCAGCCGTCACGCCAAGCAGCGTGACGCCGAGGCGATCCACCACCACTACGACGTCTCCAACCGGTTCTACGAGTGGGTGCTCGGCCCGTCGATGGCCTACACCTGCGCCGTGTTCCCGGAGGACGGCTCGTCGCTGGAGGAGGCGCAGTACGCCAAGTTCGACCTCGTCGCCAAGAAGCTCGCCCTCAAGCCGGGCATGCGCCTGCTCGACGTCGGCTGCGGCTGGGGCGGCATGGTCATGCACGCGGCGCAGCACTACGGCGTGAAGGCCCTCGGGGTCACGCTGTCGCGCCAGCAGGCCGAGTGGGCCCAGAAGGCGATCGCCGAGGCGGGGCTGTCGGAGCTGGCGGAGGTCCGCCATCTCGACTACCGCGACGTCTCCGAGGGCGACTTCGACGCGGTCAGCTCGATCGGCCTCACCGAGCACATCGGCAAGGACCAGCTCCCCGGGTACTTCCGCTTCCTGTACGGCAAGCTCAAGCCGGGCGGGCGGTTGCTCAACCACTGCATCACCCGGCCCACCGGCACCGAGCGCACCATCAACAAGGGCGGCTTCATCAACCGCTACGTCTTCCCCGACGGCGAGCTGGAGTCCGTGGGCCACCTCATCCGCGAGATGGAGGACATCGGGTTCGAGATCCGCCACGAGGAGAACCTCCGGGAGCACTACGCCAAGACCCTGGAGGGGTGGTGCGCCAACCTCGACGCCCACTGGGACGAGGCGGTCACCGAGGTCGGCCAGGGCACCGCTCGCGTGTGGCGGCTCTACATGGCCGGTTGCGTCGTCGGCTTCGAGCGCAACAAGGTCCAGCTCCACCAGGTGCTCGGCGTCAAGCTCGGCGAGGAGGGCGTGTCGGGCGTCGCGCTGCGTCCCTCGCGCGACTGGCCCTGACCGTGAGCTGATCACGACCGTACGTGCGATCCGGCGCCCCGCCTGCCTCAGGTGGGGCGCCGGCCTGTCACAGAGGCGCTCCCGCTCAGCCCCTGGCGTGCTCGGCGGCGACCAGGGCGGCGGCGAGCTGGACGGCGACCAGCGTGCGGATGGGAATCGGCCGTCCGGCGGACTCGACGGCCGCCTCGTCGCACCACCCCTCGAACAGCTCGCCCAGCCGGGCCCGCTGAGCGCGGATGGCCGGAGTGAGGTTCCCCGCCGCCAACTCGGCGTCCAGCATGCGGCAGAAGGTGCCGGTGAAGCGCAGCCGGCGCATGTGGAGCGTCTGCCGGTTGCCGAACTGCTCGGCCACCGTCGCGGGCCGGTCCGCCGAGGGGTGGTCCTCCCACACGTCGGCGAACTTCCGGTACGTGACGAACATGTCCTCGGCCGAGCGGCGGAACGGCGAGCGGACGGTCAGGTCGCGCCGCACCGCGTCCATGCCCGCCAGCAGCGTGTCGATCAGCTCCCGCTGGGCGGCCAGCCCCGTCTTGAGCACGTCACCGTACGACATGGCGGTGGGGGTGGCGTCGGAGACGCGCTCGTCGGCCCAGTAGGGGAGCTCGGTGATCAGGTGGAGCGCGCCGAACCTGGCCGCGTAGTCGGCGCTGCCGCCTCCGGCGCCGAAGACCTTCGCCTGCCGGGTGCCGCCCGGGGTGAGGTACACCGCCGGGGCGATCGTCGTGGCGCCGGGCAGCTCCGGCTCGCCGTGGTGCAGCGGGATGCCCTCCAGGGCCGGCAGCTCGGTGAGCCGCGCCGCGAGGACGGGGTCGTGGCGGTTGAGGTAGTAGTAGGCGCCGCTGTACTCCCCGTTGTGCAGGGAGTAGACGAAGGCCGGCCGCACCTCGTCCATGAGCCGTATCAGCGCGTCGGTCTCCGGCAGGCTCCGGTCGAAGGAGTAGCCGTCGCCGCTGAGCGGGAACGTCCACTCGACCTGGTCGTTCCAGGCGGGCCGGTAGAAGTGCCGGGCGTAGTGGCGGCGGTCGCCCGGGCGGGCGTACCAGCCCTCGTTCAGCCGTGCCCCGTCGGGATCCACGCAGGGGATCAGGTGCCAGCGGTACCCCAGCCCCTCCCGCAGCCCGGCGTCGTCGCAGAGCCGCCGGATGAGCTGGCTGACGGTGAGCGCGCCGATCGGCTCGTTGGGGTGGGGCCCGCCGATGATCACAGCGTCGCGGGCGCCCGTCCCCACGGTGAGCGCCCGCAGCGGCTCCCCCAGCCTGGAGGAGCCGATCGCGCGCAGCCGGACGAGGCCGGGGTGGAGCCTGGCGAACTCGTCCAGCTCGGCGTGCATCTCGTCCACGCTGGGGAACCTGTCGAAGTCCGGGACCCGTCGCATCTGCTCGCGCACGTCCATGGCATCGCCCTCCAGTTGCTCGCCCCGAGATCCCTCGCCCCGGCCTCCTCGTAGGTTTGCCCCTATTTGGGGGAGTTCGAATGCATGTATGCCCTCGGCGTGAACGACGTCAGCGCAGTTCCCGCTTGAGGATCTTGCCGCTCGCGGTCATCGGGAACGACTCGCGGAACTCCACCAGGCGGGGGTACTTGTAGGCCGCCATGTTCTCCTTGGACCAGTCGACCAGCTCGTCCTCGGTGAGCGCCGCGCCCGCCTTGAGGATCACGTACGCCTTGATCTCCTCGCCGTGCGAGGCGTGGGGGACACCGACGACGGCGGCCAGCGAGACCGCCTCGTGGGTCATCAGGACCTCTTCCAGCTCGCGCGGGTAGACGTTGAACCCCCCGCGGATGATCATGTCCTTGGCGCGGTCGACGATCGAGTAGTAGCCGTCGGCGTCCCTGGTGGCGATGTCACCGGTGCGGAACCAGCCGTCCTTCATGACCTCGGCGGTGGCCTCCGGCCGGTTGTAGTACCCCTTCATCACGTTGTGGCCGCGGATCGCGATCTCGCCCGGCCCCTCGCCCTCGACGGTCTCCCAGCCCGCGTCGACCAGCTTCATCTCGACGCCCCAGACCGGGGTGCCGATCGTCCCGGCCTTGGTCGGCCTGCCCGGCTGGTTGAAGCTGGCCACCGGCGAGGTCTCCGACAGGCCGTACCCCTCCACCACCGTCAGGCCGAAGGTCTTCTCGAAGTCCTTCAGCACCTCGACCGGCAGCGACGCGCCGCCCGCGACCGCCGTCCGCAGCGTGACGGGGACCTCGGCGCCGTCGGCGTGGACCGAGGTCAGCATCGCCCAGTACATCGTCGGGACGCCCGCGAACAGCGTGACGCCCTCATCGCGCATCAGCGTCAGCGTGGCGGCAGGCTCGAAGCGCGGCACCAGCACCAGGGTCGCCCTGCGGCGGAAGCCGGCGTTCATGATGACGGTCTGGCCGAACGAGTGGAACAGCGGCAGCGTCGCGAGGAAGACGTCGTCGCCCGCGAGGTCGAACATCTCGTCGGAGACGATGGCGTTCATCAGCATGTTCTGGTGGCTCAGCTCGGCGCCCTTGGGCTGGCCCGTGGTGCCGCTGGTGTAGAGGATCACCGCCGTGTCGTCGGGGGCCGTCGCCGCGGTCTCGAACTCCCCGGACATGCCGTCGAGCGCGCTCCAGAGGGTCTGGACGCCCTCGATGCCCGATTCGGTGGCCAAGGGCGTGGCGGGCAGCAGGAAGAAGTCGCCGGCATGCGGCCCGTCCGCCGGGACGGCCTCACGGAACCCCGCGTGACCGCGCTCGCCGAGCGGCAGGTCGGGGGTGCCCTCGAAGCAGAACAGCGCCTTGGCGTCGGAGTCGCGCAGGTGGTAGGCGATCTCCCGCGACCGCAGCAGCACGTTGAGCGGCACCACCGTGGCGCCCGACTTCAGGATGCCGAAGTAGACGAACGGGAAGTACGGCAGGTTCGGGCAGGCGAGCGCCACCTTGTCGCCCCTGCCGATGCCCCGCGAGGAAAGGAGGTTGGCGACCTGGTTCGCCAGCGTGTTCACCAGGGAGTACGACATCCGCAGGTCCCCAAGGGCCACGGCGGTACGGTCGGGGCGCTCCCGGGCGCTGTCCTCCAGGACGACCGACAGGTTGAGCATGGTTCCTCCTCGCTGGGGCCGGCCACATCCGTCGGGGCGGGAGACCGAGGCCGCGACAATGCCGGTGTTTGCGACATCTTGGCAGTCGATAGCTACTAATCGGTAACGAGCGTGGACGTGGGGCCGCAAGGGGCGTAAGTACGTGAAAGGTTGCTCAGCATCCCACGGAGGAATCAATGCAATACGACTACGTCATCGTGGGAGCGGGTTCGGCGGGCTGTGTCCTCGCCAACCGGCTCTCCGCGGACCCCTCGGTGCGGGTGGCCCTGCTGGAGGCCGGCGGCGCGGACCGCAAGCTGGAGATCCGCGTGCCCGCGGGCTTCTCCAAGCTGTTCAAGACGCGGTACGACTGGAACTTCACCACCGCCAAGCAGGCGGAGATGTACGGGCGCGAGCTGTACTGGCCGCGGGGCAGGACCCTCGGAGGCTCCTCCTCCATCAACGCCCAGATGTGGGTCCGCGGCGTCCGCGCCGACTACGACGGCTGGAACCTGCCCGGCTGGTCCTACGACGAGGTCCTGCCGTACTTCATGCGCTCCGAGCGGCGGGTCGGGTCGAACCGGGGCGGGGTGTACGGCACGGACGGTCCCGTCTACGTCTCCGAGCTGCGCAGCCCCAACGTGACCACCCGGGCGTTCCTGCGTGCCTGCGAGGAGGTCGGGCTCACCAGGCTGGAGGAGCTCAACGGCGCCACCAACGAGGGGTTCTCACAGACGCCGGTCACCCAGGACCGAGGGCGGCGGTGGAGCGCCGCCGACGCGTACCTGCGCCCGGCGATGGGCCGCCCCAACCTCACCGTGCTCACCGCCGCGCAGGTCGGCCGGGTGCTGCTCGACGAGGACGGCCGGGCCATCGGCGTCGAGTACGACCAGGGGCGGCGCGTGACGGCGGCCAGGGAGGTGATCCTCTCGGCCGGGGCCATCGGCTCGCCGCACCTGCTCATGCTGTCGGGGATCGGCGACCCGGACGACCTGCGGGCGGCGGGCGTCGAACCCCGGCACGAGCTGCCCGGGGTGGGGCGCAACCTCATGGACCACCTGGCCTCGGCGGTCATGCTGGAGTGCCCCGAGCCCGTCACGCTCGCCTCGGCGGAGTCGGTCGGCAACTACGCGCGCTACCTGCTGAACCGCACCGGGATGCTGACCTCCAACATCGGCGAGGCCGTCGCGTTCCTCAGGACCACCCCCGAGGAGCCCGCCCCCGACATCGAGCTGCTCTTCGCGCCGGTGCCGTTCTCCGACCATGGACTCACCCCGCCCTCAAGGCACGGCGTCACCATCGGCGTGATCCTGCTCCAGCCGGAGAGCCGCGGCCGGATCACGCTCAACGACGGCGAGGTGGTGGTCGACCCCTGCTACCTGACCGCCGAGGGCGACCTGCGGCGGCTGGTGGCCGGGCTGAAGAGGGCCAAGGAGGTGTTCGCGACCTCGGCGCTGCGGCCGTACGCGGGCGGGCCCATGAAGCCGTACGACGGCTCCGAGACCGACGAGGAGCTGGCCCGGTTCGTGCGCGAGCACAGCGAGACGCTCTACCACCCTGCGGGCACCTGCAAGATGGGCATCGACGACGAAGCGGTGGTCGACCCGTCGCTGCGCGTCATCGGGGTTCCGGGGCTGCGCGTGGTGGACACCTCGGTCATGCCGATGCTCAACCGCGGGCACACCCACGCCCCTACCATCATGATCGCGGAGAAGGCGGCGGATCTCATCAAGGCCTCTTGACGTAAGTGGTCACTTTCTAAACCATGGAGCCCGGAGGTGCGTCAGCGATGACGGCAGGCGTGACTGACATCGATCTCTCGGACATCCCCTTCTGGGGGCTGCCCCAGGCGGAGCGGCAGGAGGCCTTCAGGCGGCTCAGGGAGCTCGACCGGCCGATCTTCACCAAGGAGAACCACACCCCGTTCATCGGAGCGGGGGCCGGGTTCTACGCCCTGGTGCGGCACGCGGACGTCAGCGAGGCCAGCCGCAACGCCGGCGTCTTCAGCAGTGAGCCCACCTCCAACAGCATCCCCGACATGCCGAGGTGGCTGGCGGTCTACTTCGGCTCGATGATCAACATGGACGATCCCCGGCACGCCAGGCTCAGGCGGATCGTCTCGCGCGCGTTCACTCCGAAGATCCTCAAGAAGATGGAGGAGGACGTCGCCAGGGCGGCACGCGAGATCGTCGACAGGGCGGTCGCCGAGGGTCCGGGAGACTTCGTCACGCAGATCGCCGCCCGGCTGCCCGTGCAGGTCATCTGCGACATGATGGGCATCCCCCCGGCCCACCACGACCTGGTGCTCCGCAGCACGAACGTCATCCTGGGCAACGCCGACGCCGAGTACACCGGCATCCGGCCCGACATCACGCGGTGGAACGTGGCCAAGGGCCTGGTGAGGCTGCTGCGCGCGGGACACGAGCTCAGCGGCCTGGCCCGGCGGCTCGGCCGCGAGCGGCGCGGGAACCCCACGGGGGACCTCACCAGCATGCTGGTCAACGGCGACGAGCACCTGACCTCCCAGGAGCTCGGGTCGTTCTTCATCCTGCTGGTCGTCGCGGGCAGCGAGACCACCCGCAACGCCATCGCGCACGGCCTGAAGCTCTTGACCGACAACCCCGAGCAGCGCGGGTTGCTGCTGGGCGACTTCGAGACCCACATCCCCGGCGCGGTCGAGGAGATCATCAGGTACTCCACCCCGGTCATCCAGTTCCGGCGCACGCTCACCCAGGACCACGAGATGAACGGGCAGGAGTACAAGAAGGGCGACAAGGTCCTGCTGTTCTACAACTCGGCCAACCGCGACGAGGCGGTGTTCACCGACCCCGACGTCTTCGACATCACCCGCAGCCCGAACCCGCACGTCGGGTTCGGCGGGCCCGGCCCGCACTACTGCCTCGGCGCGCACCTGGCGAGGCGCGAGGTCACGGTCATGTTCCGCGAGCTGTTCACCCGCCTGCCGGAGATCCGCTCGACCGGCGAGCCCGACTACCTGCTGTCGAACTTCATCAACGGCATCAAGCACATGGGCTACCGGACGAGCTGATCCGCCGGGGTTTGACGTAAGTAACCGCTTTTATCAATCATGGAATCATGACTGTGCGGACGCCTCAGGAACGCGAGCCGATCACCTCGTACGACCAGATCAACCTGTCCGACTGGGATTTCTGGGCCCGGCCCATGGCCGAGCGCGAGCACGCCTTCGAGTTGCTCCGCGACCGTGAGACCCCCGTCTTCTTCGAGGAGCCGGAGCTGTCCTTCGCGCCGAGGGGCGAGGGTTACCACGCGATCGTCAGGCACGCCGACATCATCGAGATCAGCCGCAACCCCGACGTCTTCGGCTCCGGGGACGGCGGCGCGACCAACATCGCGGACATGCCCGCGGAGTTCGCCGAGTACTTCGGTTCGATGATCAACATGGACGATCCCCGGCACGCGCGCCTCAGGCGCATCGTGTCCCGGGCCTTCACGCCGAAGATGATCCAGAAGTTCGAGGAGGACGTCCAGGCCGCGGCCGTCCGCATCGTCGACGACCTGCTGGAGACCGGGCCGGGCTGCGACTTCGTCACCGAGGTGGCGGCCCGCCTGCCCTTGAAGATCATCTGCGACATGATGGGCATCCCGGAGAAGGACTACCGCTTCATCTTCGACCGCTCGAACATCATCATCGGCGCCTCCGACTCCGAGTACGTCCCCGGGGGCGACATGGACAGCGTGGTGGCCGCCATGCTCAACGCCGGTCTGGAGCTCCAGCAACTCGTCCAGGACCTCGCCGCGTACCGCACGGAGAACCCCACGGGGGACCTGACGTCCTCCCTGGTCAGCGCCAACATCGACGGCGAGCGCCTGACCCTCCAGGAGCTCGGCTCGTTCTTCATCCTGCTGGTCGTCGCGGGAAACGAGACCACGCGCAACGCCATCTCGCAGGGACTGCTCCTGCTCACCCGCAACCCCGGCGAGAAGGCCCGGTGGCTGGCCGACGTGGACGGCCACGCGCCCAGGGCGGTCGAGGAGATCGTACGGCTGGCCTCGCCGGTCAACTACATGCGCCGCAAGGTCACCAGGGACTTCGAGCTGAACGGCACCCACTACAGGAAGGGCGACAAGACCGTCCTGTACTACTGGTCGGCCAACCGCGACCGCGCGGTCTTCGCCGACCCGTACCGCTTCGACATCACCCGCGACCCCAACCCGCACCTGGGGTTCGGCGGGCCGGGACCGCACTTCTGCCTGGGCGCCCACCTGGCCAGGCGGGAGATCACGGTGATGTTCCGCGAGCTGCTCCAGCGGGTGCCGCGGATCGAGGCGGGACGGCCGAGGAGGCTGTTCTCCAGCTTCATCAACGGCGTCAAGCACCTGCCCTGCGACTTCTGACCCCGCCCCGCGCCCCCGCCTTCCGGGGGCGCTAGGAGGTCGTCGTGGGCCTGATCGAGGAGAAGACCGTGTTGATGTCGGGCAGCAGCTCCTTCTTGCTGTCCGGCACCGACATGTAGACGATCACCGGCAGGTCGGCCCCGGTGCTCACCGCGCCGACCACCAGGGTGGTCTTGGCGCCGCCCGCGAGGATCTGGTACGCGACGACGCGCGCGGGACGGCCGCCGACGGCCAGGCGCTGCTCGGCGGTCTTCGCCACCTTGTTGCCCTCGGGGAAGAACTTGTTGCGCGCGGCGAACGCCACCGAACTGATCACCGGAGTGAGATCCTCGGGCGAGGCCGGGGAGTACTTGGCGGCCAGCGACCTGGAGAGCGGGCCGGTCATCACCTGGGCGAACTGCGGGGTGCCGGCCGAGTCGGTGCCGGCGGCGACGTACTGGCGGGTCGCGAAGCCGTAGGTCGCCTGCACGTGCTGGGAGCGCAGGTCGAGCCGCCAGGGACCGCCGAGCCTGGCCACACTGATGGCCGACGCCTTGTCGGTGAGGATGCCGGCGCGCGGCGAGGCCTCGCCGGTGTACTTCGGCAGCCTGCCGATCGACTGCGGCTTGGCGGTGGCCTGCTTGCCCGGGGCCGACGCCTTGGGCGTGCTCTCGCCCAAGCCCTGCGTGCTCGCCCCGCCCTCGGCGGCCGACGAGCGCAGCGGGCCGGCGAGGAACGCCCACACCAGCGCCGCCACCAGGGCCACCGCGACGGAGGTGATGAGCGCGAGCAGCCACGCCCGCCTGCCGCCTCCGGTGTCCTCCGGCTCCTCGCCCATGGCCTCGTAGTTGTCGCCGAAGACGGTGTTCCAGAGCTCCTGCTGGCGCTCGGGGGGCGGCGTCTTCGGGCCGCTGATCTGCCCGGCGGTGACGAACGGCTTGTAGGGGTCGTGCTCCTGCTGGGGCACCGCGTGACGCTGGCCGTGCTGCTCGGGGGGCGCCTGATGCTCGGGGGCCATGGTCCCCGCCGCGCCCATCGGGCCCGCGGGCCCCGTCTGGCCCGTCTGGCCCATCTGGCCCATCGTGCCGGAGACGCGGATGGTGGTCTCGGTGCCGGCCGGGACGTAAGCGGGCGCGGGTGCGGGCGCCACGTCGTCGGGGAGCCGGAACGGCTGCGGGGGCGCCTCGGGGGCGTACTGCTGCCCGGTGAAGTGAGAGGCGGACGGCTGCGGCCCGGTGAAGTGGGAGGTGGACGGCTGCGGCCCGGTGGAGGAGGGGGCGTACTGCTGCGGTCCTGTGGGCGAGGGAGTGTAGGAATGCGGCCCGGAAGGCTGGGGGGAGTAGCGCTGGGGCCCGGCCGGCGGCGGCACGAAGGGCGGCTCTGACGGGGGTGGCGGCGGGGGGAACGACGTCTGGACCGGAGCCTGCTGGGACGCCTCCCGCGAGTACAGCGGCGCGTACTGCTGCGTGGCCTCCCAGGACGCCTGGGGGTCGGTCGTGGTGCGGCTGCCGTACGGGACCGGGTCGAACATCGACGTCGAGGCCGGTGGGGGCGGAGGGGGAGGCGGAGGCATCTCCGGCCATGCCGGGGGGTTCTCCGGCCATGCCGGAGGCCGCGTGGGCCGGCTGGTGTGCTCAGGAGCCATTGCTGGCGAACCTCCCGACATCATGCCCGGATTGGGGGTGCTCGGCATGATCTCATGCGAAGCGGGGGTGTCCGCAGGAGAATCGGAGAAAGCCCCGCGGAACTGCAGGCCTGTCGGATCGGTCGGAGGGTCCTGCATCGGCAGGCCCTCCTCTGCCGGATCCGGGCCGCGCTCCGGTTCAAACGAGTTCACCACGGCGAAAAGCGTAAACTAACGGGACATATGAGGTCACAACGGATCTATGACCTTCGGGTATCTGTGGGACCTTATTCCCCTGGCCACCTGGGGTGCCGCGGAAACGATACGAAGACCGATTGCCCGCTGCGCTACCCTTGAACTATGCGTGGCAGGACCCTGCTTCTTAGCGGGCCGCGTCGACTGAGCTGAGACACCGGTCGATGCGGCTGCCCCTCGTGGTCACGGGGGGTTTCTTTATTGGTCAAGCCATCCGCGCTGAGCCGACCGAGGGACATGGGCCGTGAGTGACGAGCAGTACGATCCGCAGGCGCTGCAGGCGAAGTGGCAGCCTCGGTGGGAGGAACTGGACCCCTTCCGGGCAGGTGAGGGCGCCGACGACGAGCGGCCCCGCAAGTACGTGCTCGACATGTTCTCCTACCCGTCCGGCGACCTGCACATGGGCCACGCCGAGGTCTTCGCGATCGGCGACGTCGTCGCCCGCTACTGGTTCCAGCGCGGCTACAACGTCCTGCACCCCGTCGGGTGGGACTCCTTCGGGCTGCCCGCGGAGAACGCCGCGATCAAGCGTGACGCGCACCCGGCCGAGTGGACCTACGCCAACATCGAGACCCAGGCCACCTCGTACAAGAAGTACGGCATCTCGTTCGACTGGTCACGGCGCCTGCACACCAGCGACCCCGAGTACTACCGCTGGAACCAATGGCTGTTCACCCGCTTCTTCGAGCGCGGCCTGGCCTACCGCAAGGGCGGCCTGGTCAACTGGTGCCCCAACGACCAGACCGTGCTGGCCAACGAGCAGGTCGTCGCCGGCCGCTGCGAGCGGTGCGGGGCCGAGGTGGTCAGGCGCGAGCTGACCCAGTGGTACTTCAAGATCACTGACTACGCCGACCGCCTGCTGGACGACATGGCCCAGCTGGAGGGCGGCTGGCCCGACCAGGTGCTGACCATGCAGCGCAACTGGATCGGCCGCTCCGAGGGCGCCGACGTCCGGTTCCAGATCGAGGGCCGTGACAAGCCGGTCACCGTCTACACCACCCGCCCCGACACCCTGTACGGCGCGACGTTCTTCGTGGTCGCCGCCGACGCTCCGCTGGCCGAGGAGATCTGCTCCGCTGAGCAGCTGCCCGCGCTTGAGGCGTACCGCGCCGAGGTCGCCAAGCTGAGCGACATCGAGCGCCTGTCCACCGACAAGGAGAAGACCGGCGTCTTCCTGGGGCGCTATGCCGTGAACCCGGTCAACGGCGAGCGCATCCCCGTCTGGGCGGCCGACTACGTCCTGTCCGACTACGGCCACGGCGCGATCATGGCGGTGCCCGCGCACGACCAGCGCGACCTCGACTTCGCGCTGAAATTCGACCTGCCCGTGCGGGTGGTCGTGCACACCGGGCTGGCCGACCCTGGGGAGACCGGCGTCGCGACTCCCGGCGAGGGCAAGCTGGTCAACTCCGGCCCGCTGGACGGCCTGTCGAAGGCCGAGGCCATCTCCCGCATCGTCGAGGTCCTGGGCGAGCGCGGCACCGGCACGGCCACGGTCAACTTCCGGCTGCGCGACTGGCTGCTGTCCCGCCAGCGCTTCTGGGGCACCCCGATCCCGATCATCCACTGCCCCGACTGCGGCGAGGTCCCCGTCCCCGACGACCACCTGCCGGTCACGCTGCCCGACCTGCGCGGTGAGGCGCTGGCCCCGAAGGGTGTCTCGCCCCTGGCGAGCGCGACCGACTGGGTCAACGTCGACTGCCCCAAGTGCGGAGGCCGCGCCCAGCGCGACACCGACACGATGGACACCTTCGTCGACTCCTCGTGGTACTTCCTGCGCTACTGCTCGCCGGGCTTCGAGGAGGGCGCCTTCGACGTCGACGAGGTCAGGCGCTGGGGCCCGATCGACCAGTACATCGGCGGCCAGGAGCACGCCGTGCTCCACCTGCTGTACTCCCGGTTCTTCACCAAGGTCCTGCACGACATGGGCATGGTCGACTTCACCGAGCCCTTCATGCGCCTGCTGAACCAGGGCCAGGTGATCAACCAGGGCAAGGCGATGTCCAAGTCGCTCGGCAACGGCGTCGACCTGGGCGAGCAGATCGACGCGTTCGGCGTCGACGCCGTGCGCCTGACCATGATCTTCGCGGGCCCGCCCGAGGACGACATCGACTGGTCCGACGTCTCCCCGGCCGCCTCGCAGAAGTTCCTGGCACGGGCCTTCCGTGTCATGGCCGAGGCCGGCGCGGCCTCGGCTCCCGGCGTGGACCTCACGACCGGTGACGTGGAGCTGCGCAAGATCACCCATCGGGCGATCGACGAGGTCACCCGGCTGGTCGACTCCTACCGCTTCAACGTGGCCGTCGCCCGCATGATGGAGCTGACCTCCGCCGCCCGCAAGGCCATCGACTCGGGCCCGGGGGCGGCCGACCCGGCCGTGCGCGAGGCCGCCGAGACCCTGGCGGTCATGCTGTCGCTGGTCGCGCCGTACGTGGCGGAGGAGGGCTGGGAGCGGCTCGGGCACGGGCCCACGGTTGCGCACGGCGGCTGGCCCGTGGCGGACCCGGCGCTGCTGGTGCAGGATGTCGTCACCTGCGTAGTCCAGGTGGCCGGCAAGGTGAGAGACCGCCTGGAGGTCCCCCCGTCGATCTCTCAGGACGAGCTGGAGCGGCTGGCCCTGGCCTCCGACAAGGTGCGGGCCCACCTCGACGGAGCACCCCGCAAGGTGATCGTCCGCGCGCCCAAGCTCGTCAACATCGTCCCCTGAACGTCACCGGGAGAAGCCGCTGCCGCGTCGTCGGCGGCTTCCGTCCTCTCGCCGGGAGATTTCGTGGCCCGGCCGGAACGACGCCGGTCATGGTCGCGTCCTGAAAGCACGACCGCCTGAGCGCTCACCCAGGGTGGGCGCTCAGGCGGGGGTCGTGCGTTTGCCGGGTCGGCGGGTGAGGTCAGAGCTTGCGCAGGACCGCCACGACCTTGCCGAGGACGGTGGCCTCGTCACCCGGGATCGGGTCGTAGTTGGCGTTGTGCGGGACCAGCCAGACGTGGCCGTCCTTGCGCTTGAAGGTCTTCACCGTGGCCTCGTTGTCGATCATCGCCGCGACGATGTCGCCGTTGTCGGCCACCGGCTGCTGGCGCACGACGACCCAGTCGCCGTCGGCGATCGCCGCGTCGATCATGGAGTCACCGGCGACCTGGAGCAGGAACAGCGTGCCCTCGCCCACGAGCTGCTTGGGAAGGGCGAAGACGTCCTCGACCCGCTCCTCGGCCAGGATGGGACCACCGGCGGCGATGCGACCGACCAGGGGGACGAACGTGGCCGTCGGCCGGCTCACCAGAGGCTCCTCACCGCCCGGGGCGACGGGGTCGACCCAGAGGGCGGGCTCGCCGGGCAGGCGGACCTCCAGCGCGCGGGGACGGTGCGGGTCACGGCGGAGATAGCCCTTGCGCTGGAGCGCGGTCAACTGGTGGGACACGCTGGAGGTGCTGGTGAGCTGGACCGCCTCGCCGATCTCTCGCATGGAGGGCGGGTAGCCGCGCTGCTGCACCGAATCGCGGATCACCTCAAGAATCTTGCGTTGTCGTGGGGTGAGACCGAGGGAGTCACGCCTGCGCACCGCCAGATCGCTGACAACCGTGCCGATCTCGTCCTGCTCGCTCATAAGCTCCTCCTCGCCGGGTGCCTGGGGGACGCTCCGTCACGCCATGCCCGCCCCGGCCGGCTCCCGGTATGTGTTCCCGATGTCGCACACAGCGACAATAACCCTGTTCAAGATCGTCTTCAAACAGTTGTTCGAGAGTCGCCGAATTCGGAGACAATCTGGTGAACGCCATCGTACGGGAGTTCGATCGATATCGTGTTCGACTTTGCGATCTTATGCCCGCGGAGCGCCGGAAGTCGATCACGCGAGCGATCCGCGCCGGGGTGGCGCGGGCCCCGGTGCCCGGCCGGGGGCGTCGCGGTCCCGGCCGGCCCGCGACACGCCGGGGAGTGCTCGTTCGCCCTGATGGGCGGCCGATTTCCGCGCGACGGCCCGGCCGACTTGCGTTCATGGTGCGGCACTCCTACGGTTAGACCACAACATCTAGTAGTTACACCGATGTGGTTCACCATAAGTTGTGTTTCCGTCAACGCACTCGGAGTATCCGAAGTGCGTGCGTGAGCGTATTCCCGTTTAGGCGGGAAGGGCCCGAAAGCATGTTGGAATGCGGAAACATATGGCGGCTTATCCCTGAGGCCGGTGCCTCGGGAACCTCGTGATTCGAGGGCGTGCCGACGTAACTCGTGGGGGCCGCGAGAAAAGGGAGGCGACATGCATTGTCCGTTCTGTCGTCATCCGGACACGCGGGTCATCGACAGCCGTTCGACCGAGGACGGCGCGGCGATCCGCCGCCGGCGCACCTGCCCTGAGTGCGGGCGCCGGTTCACCACCCAGGAGACGGTGCTCCTGATGGTGAGCAAGCGCAGCGGGGTGACCGAGGCGTTCTCGCGCGACAAGGTCATAGCCGGGGTGCGCCGTGCCTGCCAGGGGCGGCCCGTCAGCGAGGACTCCTTGGCGCAGCTCGGCCAGCGGGTCGAGGAGAGCATCCGGGCGACCGGCTCGGCCGAGATCCCGGCTCACGAGGTGGGCCTGGCGATCCTCGGGCCGCTGCGCGAGCTCGACGAGGTGGCCTACCTTCGGTTCGCCTCCGTCTACCGGAGCTTCGAGACGCTCGCCGACTTCGAAGAAGAGATCGAGCAACTCCGGGCGGCGCGAGCCGCGAAACACACCTGAACAGGCCAGACCACTTTTGACACCCCAGCGCGCCCGGTGACGCCGCGAGGCCGGGGACCACCGCTGGACCCCTGCGCCGGGGGATGCGAACGGCGCGACGAAGTGTTTCCGACACGAGGGCCCTTTTCGGGCCCCGGAAGGGGGAGATCATGACGGAGACGGTGAGTGGCTCAGTGGGTCGCGGGGGCAAGCGGCCCCACAAGGGCTTGAAGATCAAGCGCATCCACACCACCCCCGGCGTGCACCCGTACGACCAGGTGCGCTGGGAGCATCGTGACGTCGTCATGACGAACTGGCGGGACGGCTCGATCAACTTCGAGCAGCGTGGCGTCGAGTTCCCCGACTTCTGGTCGGTCAACGCGGCCAACATCGTGACCACGAAGTACTTCCGCGGCGCCGTCGGCACCCCGCAGCGCGAGGTGAGCCTGCGGCAGCTCGTCGACCGGGTCGTCGGCGTCTACACCCGCACGGGCCGCGAGCACGGCTATTTCGCGTCCGAGGAGGACGCCGAGATCTTCGACCACGAGCTGAAGCACGCCCTGATCCACCAGGTCTTCAGCTTCAACTCGCCGGTCTGGTTCAACGTCGGCACCGCCTCACCTCAGCAAGTGAGCGCTTGCTTCATCCTGGCGGTGGACGACGAGATGGAGTCCATCCTCGAGTGGTACAAGGAAGAGGGTGTGATCTTCAAGGGCGGTTCCGGTTCCGGGGTCAACCTCTCCCGCATCCGCTCCAGCAAGGAGCTGTTGTCGAGCGGCGGCACGGCCAGCGGCCCGGTGTCGTTCATGCGCGGGGCCGACGCCTCCGCCGGCACCATCAAGTCGGGCGGGGCGACCCGCCGGGCGGCCAAGATGGTCGTCCTCGACGTCGACCACCCCGACATCGAGGAGTTCATCGAGACCAAGGCGCGTGAGGAGGACAAGGTCCGCGCCCTCCGCGACGCCGGGTTCGACATGGACCTCGGCGGCAAGGACATCGTCTCGGTGCAGTACCAGAACGCGAACAACTCGGTCCGGGTCTCCGACGAGTTCATGCGCACCGTCGAGGCGGGCGGCAGGTTCGGCCTGCGCGCCCGGCTCACCGGCGAGGTCATCGAGGAGGTCGACGCCAGGGCGCTGTTCCGCAAGATGGGCAAGGCCGCCTGGGAGTGCGCCGACCCCGGCGTGCAGTACGACGACACCATCAACGACTGGCACACCTGCCCGGAGACCGGCCGCATCACCGCGTCCAACCCCTGCTCCGAGTACGTCCACCTCGACAACTCCTCCTGCAACCTCGCCAGCATCAACCTGCTGAAGTTCCTGCGCGAGGACGACACCTTCGACGTCGAGAGCTTCGTCAAGCTGACCGAGCTGATCATCACGGCGATGGACATCTCGATCACCTTCGCCGACTTCCCGACCGAGAAGATCGCCGAGACGACCCGGGCGTACCGCCAGCTCGGCATCGGGTACGCCAACCTGGGCGCGCTGCTGATGGCCACCGGCCACGCGTACGACTCCGACGGCGGCCGGTCGGTCGCGGCGGCGATCACGAGCCTGATGACCGGCGTCTCCTACCGTCGCAGCGCCGAGATGGCCGCGATCGTCGGGCCGTACGACGGCTACAAGCGCAACGCCGAGCCCCACAAGAGGGTGATGCGCAAGCACGCCGCCGAGGGCGACGAGCTGCGCGCCCACGGCTCCCTCGACCGGCCGATCCTCGCGGAGGCGACCAAGCAGTGGCAGGAGTGCCTGCGCCTCGGCGAGAAGCACGGCTACCGCAACGCGCAGGCCTCCCTACTCGCGCCTACAGGCACCATCGGCCTGATGATGGACTGTGACACCACCGGCATCGAGCCCGACCTGGCGCTGGTGAAGTTCAAGAAGCTCGTCGGCGGCGGGTCGATGCAGATCGTCAACCAGACGATCCCGAGGGCGCTCCGGCAGCTCGGCTACCAGCCCGAGCAGGTCGAGGCCATCGTCGAGCACATCGGCGAGCACGGCCACGTGATGGACGCCCCCGGCCTCAAGCACGAGCACTACGAGGTGTTCGACTGCGCCATGGGTGAGCGGGCGATCGCCCCGATGGGCCACGTCCGCATGATGGCGGCGACCCAGCCGTTCCTCTCGGGCGCCATCTCCAAGTGCGTCACCGGTGAGACCCTTGTGGCCACGGCCGAAGGACTGATCCGGATCGGCGGCCTCTACCAGGGAGAGGCCGAGGACACCTTCCGTGAGGAGCGGATGGAGATCTCGTCCCTGGACGGTCCTAGAAAGACCGATGCCTTCTACTACGGTGGCGTCCGTCCGGTGCGTCGTGTCCGCCTGCGCTCGGGACACACGATCACGGGTACATTCCCGCACCGCCTGCTCACCGCGCAGCACGGGGCGCTCGCCTGGAAGACACTGGGCGAGATCACCGAGGGCGACCACGTGGCCACGCAGTACGGCGCGATGATGTGGGCGACCCTGCCCGCCAGCCTTCGTCACATCGAGGTCTCTCCTTCGTACGGTAACCAGAAGGCGGTCCGGCTTCCGCAGGAGATGACCGAGGATCTGGCCTTCCTCCTGGGCGCCTACGCCGCCGAGGGGCACATCTCCAGGACCAACTGGACCACCGTCATCACCAACTCGGTCGACGAGGTGTTGCACCGAGTCAAGGACGCGTGGCGGAACGCGTTCGGAGTGGAGGCCCGTATCACCCGCGATCCGGGCAAGTGCCCTGGCGTCGTGGTCGCGTCCAAGACGATCGTCGAGTTCCTGGACGCACTCGGCTGCGGGAGCCGTGCATCCAGCAAGCGCATCCCAGACGCTGTTCTGAGCTCGCCGTGGCCGATGGTCCACGCATTCCTTCAGGGACTCTGGCTGGACGCCTATGTCACGACCGCTACCGCGGCCAAGTGGGCGATCTGTCTCGACAGTCCGCAACTTCTGGACGACCTTCAGGCGGTGCTCACCAACCTCGGCGTCGTACACGGGCGGATCAGCAAGCACAACAGTGTTAACGGAAAGGACTACGACGAAGTCTATGCCGCAGGTCGGCAGGGGCAGCTGCTGGTCAGCCTGGTGCGTTTCCTGGAGCCGGACAAGGCGGCGCGTGCCGCGGATTACCTCCGCGAGGACTTCGGGCAGGGAACCGCGAACGTCATCCCCGGGATCACCGGGCGGGAGCTCTACGAGTTGATCCCTTCAGGTAAGCGGGGTCCCGACGGTGTACGAAGCTGGCGGCACGACTTCCGGTTCCTGCTGGACCCACGTACCAAGCAGGTCACCAGGGAGACCATTGAGCGGGTCTCCACGCTGCCCGGAGTGGTACTGCCCGGTTGGTTGCGGCAGATCCTTGACGGTAACCTGCATTTCTCGCGGGTGACTCAGGTCACGGATGCGGGAGAGGTCGCGGTGTACGACCTTTCCGTTCCGGAAACTCACGCGTTCGTGGCGAATGGCATCATGAACCACAACACCGTCAACCTGCCCGAGTCGGCCACCATCGAGGACATCGAGCAGGTGTATCTGGAGGGCTGGAAGCTCGGCCTGAAGGCCCTGGCGGTCTACCGCGACAACTGCAAGGTCGGCCAGCCCCTCTCGATCGCCAAGAAGGCCGAGGAGAAGACCGAGGAGAAGGCCGCGGAGCCGGTCGCGCAGGTCGTCGAGGTGCCGAAGCCCAAGCGGCGCCGCCTGCCGAACCAGCGGCCGAGCACCACGACCCGGTTCACGGTCGGCGGGGCCAAGGGCTACATGACGGCGTCGTCCTACCCTGAGGACGGCCTCGGCGAGGTCTTCCTGAAGATGTCCAAGCAGGGCTCGACCCTGGCCGGGGTCATGGACGCCTTCTCGGTGGCGATCTCCGTCGGCCTGCAGTACGGCGTCCCGCTGGACACCTACGTCAGCAAGTTCATCAACATGCGGTTCGAGCCGGCGGGCATGACCGACGACCCGGATGTGCGCATGGCGGCCTCGGTGGTCGACTACATCTTCCGCCGCCTGGCCCTCGACCACCTGCCGTACGACGAGCGGGCGGCCCTCGGCGTCTTCTCGGCGGCCGAGCGCGCGGCGCAGCAGCGCGGTGAGGACCCGGGCGCGCCCCAGGAGGTCGTCATCGACACCGCCGCCCTCGCGCAGTCCGCGCCCATAGAGGAGAAGCACGAGGAGAAGCCCGGCGACAAGGCGGCGGACGACAGGCCGGCGACGGGTGTGACGGCCACCCCCGTCGAGTCCCCCTCGCGCGCGAACGGCTCCGGGCCCGCGCTCGAAAGCCACCAGGGACGTACGGCCGACGCGCCGCTCTGCCTGACCTGCGGCACCAAGATGCGCCCCGCCGGCAGCTGCTACGTCTGCGAAGGCTGCGGCAGCACCAGCGGCTGCAGCTGACCGTGGGCCGGGTTCTACCTGGAGCGACCTTCGACGTGCTTCGCGTGAGGCGATAGGCAGCGATAAAGAGGGGTGACAAGACGATTCGTCTTGTCACCCCTCAAATCACCGTGGTTCCACTGGGACAGGGGTTTTTCCGGTGGACCGGTCGGCGGCCTCGATATCGCGATCGGTCGAGGTCAGCTACAAGGCCGGATCACGGACCGGCGGTGTGGCGTCACTTCAGTGGGCGGTCTTCCAGTACGCGGTCCAGTCGGATCGGGAGTGTCCGTTGACGGAGTCCGGTGGCGTGCCAGACGGCGTTCGCGATCGCGGCGGCGGTGCCGACGGTGCCGATTTCCCCGACGCCTTTGATGCCCGACGGGTCGCCGGGTTCGTAGTCGGGTACGAAGTCGGCTTCGATGTCGGGTACGTCGGCGTGGGCGGCGATGTGGTAGCCGGCGAAGTCGTCGTTGACGTGACGGCCGGTGGCCCGGTCGCGGACGCCTTCTTCGTGCAGGGCCATCGACAGCCCCATGATCATGCCACCGATGAGCTGGCTGCGTGCGAGCAGCGGGTTGATCACGCGGCCCACGGCGTACATTCCCAGCAACCGGCGCACCCGCACCTCGCCGGTCGCCGGGTCGACGGTCACTTCGCCGAACACGGCGCTGTAGGAGTGCCGTTCCATGAGGGCCAGCTCACCGAGCGACTCTGTGGTGTCGGACGAGACGGTCAGGGGCAGCGTCGCGCCGCCCAGCCGGGAGCGCAGTTTCGCCGCGGCCTCGGTGATCGCCCAGGACCAGGAGGCCGTCCCCCGGGATCCGCCCGCGCCCCACGCGGGGCCGAGGTCGCTGTCCGCGATCAGCAGCCGTATCCGTTCCGGATGTACGCGCAGCGCCTCGGCCGCCACCGCGGCCAGCGCGGTGCGTGCGCCCGTGCCGATGTCGCTGGCGCCGATGGCGACGGTGAAGGCCCCGCCGGGCTCGGCGGTGATCGATGCCGTCGAGGGCAGCGCCCCGGCGGCGAAGGCGGTGGCCGCCATCCCGGTGCCGACGAGCAGGTGCCCCTCGCTCCGTGTCCGCGGCCTGTGGTCGCGTGTGGCCCAGCCGAACCGGCGAGCGCCTTCTCTCAGACACGCGACGAGGTTGCGGCGGCTGAACGGCAGGCCGGACACGGGGCCGGCGGAGGGCTCGTTGCGCAGTCGCAGTTCGAGGGGGTCCATGCGCAGCCGCTCCGCCACCTCGTCCATGGCGGATTCGAGCGCGAACGAACCGGGTGTCGCGCCGGGCCCGCGTACGGAGTACGGCGGCAGGATGTCGACCGGGACCGCGGTCCGCCGTGTACGGATCGCCCGCGCCGCGTAGAGCGTGTTGGTGAGCTCGGTGCAGTTCTCAAGGTAGTCCGCGAGCTTGGAGACCTCGAAGGCCGCTGTGTGGTCGACGGCGCGGAGCCGGCCGTCGGCATCGGCCCCGATCCGCACTCGCTGGTCGGTCGCGGGACGCATCGAGACGGTCAGGAACACCTGGTCCCGGGTCAGGGTGACGCGTATGGGCCGGTCGAACAGGGAGGTCGCCATCACCGCCAGGACCAGCTGGGGGCCGCACCCTCCTGATTTGGACCCGAAGCCGCCGCCGACGTGCGCGGAGCGGACGCGTACCTGCTTCGGGTCGAGGTGGAACAGCGTGGCCACGGTCATGGCGACCAGGAAGGGCGCCTGGTTGGAGTCGACGATCTGCAGGCGCCCGTCTTCCCACCAGGCGGTCGCGGAGTGCGGCTCCATCGCGGCGCCGTGCGCCTCGGGGGTGACGTAGCGCTCGTCGACGACCACCGCGCTCGCGGCAAGCTCCTTGTCCACGTCGCCGGTGGTGGCGTCTTCGCCGAAGAACGACGTCGCCGGCCGGGCGGCCGGGTGCTCAAGGCGGAAGTCGACGTCGTACGGTTCTTCGTCGTACGTCACCCGCAGCGCCATGGCCGCGCGGCGGGCCTGCTCCGCCGTCTCGGCCACCACCAGCGCGATCGGGCGGCCGGAGTGGGGGATCTCGTCGCTCTGCAGCAGGTGCATGCCACCGTCGGGCCCGAAGAACGATCCGGCCTCCAGGTTGAGGCGGGGCGCGTTGCGGTGGTCGATCACGCCCAGCACACCGGGCATGCCCAGGGCGGCGGAGGTGTCGATGTCGCGGATGCGTCCGCGGGTGACCGTGGAGGTGACGACCCAGGCGTGCGCCAGGTCGCTCGCCGGCTCGTCCGCGGCGTAGCGCACCGCGCCGGTGACCTTGGCTGTTCCCTCTATGCGGGGTCGCGAAGCGCCGACGGCTCCAAGGGGCGGCTCCCTGGTGCCGGATGGGGCGGCGGTACCGGCGGTGTCCGGCCAGGGGGCCGGTGCCGGGGACGGACTGGTCGAGGAGGCGGTCAAGTGGTGAGCTCCTTCAGGACGCGTGAGGGGACCGGTTCGTCATTCGGGCCGGTGGGCGAGCTCGGTCAGGACCGTCTTGATGAGGTTGCGGGCGAGCGTGACCTTGTAGGCGTTGTCGCGCAGCGGCCTGGCGGCGGACAGTTCCGCATCCGCGGCGTCGCCGAACCGGTCGGCCGTGGCGGGAGCGTCCCGTAGGACGGACTCGGCGACGTGGGCGCGCCAGGGCCTGGATGCGAGACCGCCGAGCGCGATGCGGACGCCCCGGACGATGCCCTCGTGGACGTCCAGCGCGGCCGCGACGGACGCGTTGGCGAAGGCGTAGGACGCGCGCTCGCGGACCTTGCGATAGCGCGATCGCGGGCTCGCCGCGGTGGCCGGCAGGCTGACCGCGGTGATCAGGGCGCCCGCGGGCAGGACGGTCTCCCGCTGGGGGCTCTCGCCGACCGGCAGGTAGAACGCGGACAGCGGGACCTCGTGTGTCCCGTCCAGGGTCTCGTAGTGCACGACCGCGTCGAACGCGGCCAGGGCCACGGTCATGTCCGAAGGATGGGTGGCCACGCAGTGGTCGGACCAGCCGAGGATCGCGTGGTTGTGGTGCTCTCCGGCGATCGCGGAACAGCCGGTACCCGGGGTGCGTTTGTTGCACGGCTGCGAGGGGTCCGCGAAGTAGCCGCACCGGGTCCGCTGCAGCAGGTTGCCGCCCACCGTGGCCATGTTGCGCAGTTGTCCTGACGCGCCCGCCAGCACGGCCTGGCTGAGCGCCGGATACCGGCGGCGCACCTCGGGGTGGGCCGCCAGGTCGCTGTTGGTCGTCGTCGCGCCGATGACGAGTCCGCCGCCGGGCGCCTCGCGGACGCCGTCCAGCGGCAGTCGCCTCACGTCCACCAGCCGGGTGGGTGTCTCGATGCCGTCCTTCATCAGGTCGACGAGATTGGTACCGCCGCCGAGGAACCGGGCGCCGTCGTCGCCGTCGACCAGGGCGAGGGCCTCACGGACCTGCCTGGGCCGCTGGTAGCCGAACTCCCTCATCGCGTCGCCCTTTCGCGGGACGCCGTCTCCAGCACGGCGCGCACGATCGACGGGTACGCGCCGCAGCGGCACAGGTTGCCGCTCAGCCGCTCGCGCACCTCCTCGGCGTCCAGCTCCGGCGCCGGTGCCTCGGGGGAGACGTCGGCGGTGGCCGCGCTGGGCCAGCCCTCCGCGTGCTCGGCCAGCATCCCGACGGCGGAGCAGAGCTGCCCAGGTGTGCAGTACCCGCACTGGAAACCGTCGAGTTGCACGAACGCCTGTTGCAGCGGGCGCAGTTCACCGTCCTGTGCTAGGCCCTCGACCGTCGTGACGTCCGAGCCGTCGGCGGCGACCGCCAGCGTCAGGCAGGACACGACACGCCGGCCGTCCAGCAACACCGTGCAGGCGCCGCACTGCCCGCGGTCGCAGCCCTTCTTCGGCCCGGTATGGCCGGTCTCCTCGCGGAGCGCGTCGAGCAGTGTCCTGCGATGGTCAATGGTCAGACGGTGTGTCAGGCCGTTGACATGAAGAAGTATCTCACTGCGTGTTCCGCCCGTCATATCGCATGTCCTTCCTCAATGCGGCAAACCCCCGGACAACACAGCTCCCAAGAATTTAACATTCAATCAGATTGCCAGGTGTTTCGCTTTGCCTAAAAATGGCGAAGCCTTGCACGATCCTCCGGGAGGATTGCTGGACCGTTTCTCGCCCGTGGTGTTTTAATCGGCACATGTCGCTCGACGAACTCCGGACGCTGCTGGCACGTCATGCCCGAGTCGACGGAACGACCGCCATCGAGCACGTGCTGATCGGCCGCGAGGAGTCGCAGGCACCCCACGCGTCCATGACCGGCACGGTCATGGCACTGATCGCCCAAGGCGCCAAACGTCTCGCGCTGGGCGAGTACGTGTACGAGTACCGTGCCGGGCAGTACCTGGTCGCGTCCGTCGACCTGCCTGTGACCGGCCACTTCGTCGAGGCCACCCCTCAGCGTCCGGCGCTTGGTCTCGGGATGCTCCTGCAGCCCGCGGACGTCGCCGCCATGATGTTGCAGGCCGCTCCCGGCAGTTTTCCGCGGAGCGGTGCCGCACCCCCTGCCCTCGCCGTCAGCGACGCCTCCGAGGAACTCCTCGACGCCGCCGTGCGGCTGCTGCGCCTGCTCGACCGGCCGCGGGACAGGGACATGCTCGCCCCCCTCGTCAAAAAGGAGATCCTCTGGCGTCTGATCACCAGCGAGCAGGGTGCGGCGGTCCGCCAGATCGGGCTCGCCGACAGCAAGCTTTCTCATGTCACAAAAGCCGTGCAGTGGATCAGGGAGAATTACCGGGAGCCGTTCCGGGTGGAAGAGGTGGCGGAGCTCATCGGAATGAGCGCTTCCGCCTTCTACCGGAATTTCCAGGCCGTCACCGGAATGAGTCCCATTCAGTTCCAGAAGAAAATCAGACTCCATGAGGCCCGCCTTCTCCTGGCGGCACATCCGAAAGACATCGCCCACATAGGAAACCTTGTGGGGTACGACAGCCCGTCCCAGTTCAGCAGGGAGTACCGTCGCCTGTTCGGGGCGCCCCCCAGTCAGGACGCCATCAGCTTCGTCGCCCGCATGGCCGGCGAAAGGGGCTGACCGGCCGGAAGCCGCGGCCTGCGGGCGGAATACACCAGGGCGGGAGGCAGGTTGCGGTACACCGTCCTGCCCGCGACCACTTCTTCGAAGGTCAGCCGCAGTTGCGCGAGCCGTTGACGGCTCGGAGGCGCCCAGCGGGCGAAGGTGTAGGCGAACTGCGTGTACACGCCGTTCTCGGACAGCAGCGAGGCGATCTTCGGTACGAGGGCGTGGCCGTGCGGGCCGGCGAACGCCGACCAGGGCAGGCTGCTCACCACCACGTCCACCGTGTGCACGCCCCGGTCGGCGAGGATGCTGGGGAGATCCCAGGCCGAGCCGGTGACCACCTCGGCGCCGGGGAACCGCTGAACCAGATGCGTGGCGAGCCGCTCGTTCAGCTCGACCGCGATGTGACGGCCGTGGCCTGCCAGCTTGCGCTGGATCGCCTCGGTGGCGGGTCCGGTGCCCGGACCGAGTTCCACCACCACGGGCTCGCCCCGCTCTGGCACGGGTGCGACGAGGCGCTCGACGAGGCGGGCCGAACTCGGGACCAAGGAGGCCGTCCGGAGCGGACTGCGCAGGAACTCGCGGGCGAAGAACACGGTTTCACTCATGCTGTGACCTTGCGGTGAGGTGGGATCCAGGGCGGGTAGGCATTTCCTGCTACGCAGGAGAACCGATGAAATCATTCAACCGCTCTGACCTGCGGAAACAGTAGACCGATCCTCGCCGACCCTTGCACGATCCTCCTGTGCGGCCCGCCGGCTCAGGGAAGCACACCTGCCGGGGTGCGCACGGCCTGACGCAGGCGGGCGGCGTCCCGGCTGGGCGGCGCGCCGAACTGGCGGCGGTACTCCCTGCTGAACTGCGACGGGTTGTCGTAGCCGACGCGGTGGCCGACTCCGGTGACGTCGCCGGGGTGGGTGGCGAGCAGCAGCCGGGCCTCCTGCAGGCGGATCTGCTTCTGGAACTGGATGGGGCTCATCGCGGTCACCGTCTGGAAGTTGCGGTGGAAGGCGGAGACGCTCATGCCGGACAGCCGCGCCACGTCCTCGACCCGGAAGGGCTGCGCGTAGTGCTCGCGGATCCAGCGCACGGCCCGCGAGACATGGCTGAGGCTGCTGTCGGCCAGGCCGAGCTGGCGGACCATCGCACCCTGCTCGCCGGTGATCAGACGCCAGAGGATCTCGCGCTTGACCAGTGGGGCCAGCACGGCCCGGTCGTGGGGCTCGTCGAGCAGGCGCAGCAGCCGGACCACCGCGTCGAGCATGGCGGCCGGAGCGTCACTGACGGCGATCCCCGACGGCGCGCCCCCGCTGGTGTGGGGGGTGTCTCCGGGCCCGGCCCGCAGCAGCAGCTCGGCGACGGCGGACGGTTCCAGCACGAGACCGAACCCCAGCGCCGGCTCCCCGGGGTCGGCCCGGGTGAACTGCCCCGTGACGGGCAGATCGACGGATGCGACCAGGTACTGCCCGGGCCCGTACTCGAACACCCTCTCGCCCAGGGCGAGGCGTTTGGCGCCCTGGGCGATGACCGCCAGGACCGTGCCGGACATCGCGGGAGCCGGCGGATCGGGACGGTCGACCTTCGAGATGAGGACGCCGTCGATGGCAGTGGTCCAGTCGGGCCGCGCATGCCGGGCCAGCAGGGTGCGGAGCTCTTCGAGGCACATGCCTCCATTGCAACATCATTCTGTGCACGGAGTCCCGTGGCCGCGAGGATCGTGCAAGTACGGGCGAGGATCGGTCTACGTTTCAGCAGGTCGCGGCAGTTGAATAGAACCGTTCCACTCCACCGCTGAGAGAAAGCTTCAAATGACTGTCAACTATGGCTTCAACGCGACCCTGACCGCCAAGCCCGGGATGGGCGACCAGGTCGTCGAGCTGCTGCGGAGCGGCCTGAACGAAGGCAACCCCGCCGCGAGCGAACACTGCGCCGTCTACCTCATCTGCCGCTCCGCCTCCGACCCCGACGTCATCCACGTCACCGAAGGCTGGACCAGCGAGGAGGAGCACCACCGCCTCTTCGCCACCGAGGCCGCGAAGGCCATCGTCGCGCAGTTCGACGCACTGCTGGCCAAGGAGTCCGACTACACCGACTACGTCCCGGTCGTCGGCAAGCCCTCCTTCTGACCGGTTCAACGCCCCAACCCCAGCCGCCTCGGCGTCCGCCGAGGCGGCCCCCCTTCCCGCCTGACCGCCCGGCACCACCCACGAAAGGCAATGACCATGACCATGGCACGCCCCGCCCTCGACCCCGAACTGCGCGAGCTGCTCGCCGAGATGCCCCTCATGTCTGAGCTCAGCGCTGAGGTGCTCGCCCAGCTGCGCCAGTATCCGTCGACGCCCGTCGACGCACTCCTCGCCGACCGGAAGGTCGACCGGCGCGAAGTCACCATCCCCGCCAAGGACGGCACCCCGATCCCCCTGTCGATCTTCAGCCCCGCGGGCACCGACAGCACCACCGGCGCACCCTGCGTCTACTGGATGCACGGTGGCGGGATGGTCATGGGCGACCGCTTCTCGCAGATCGACATCCCGCTTGAGTGGCTTGACGAGTTCGGCGCCGTCGTGGTCTCCGTCGACTACCGGCTCGCGCCCGAGGCCGGCGGCACGACCCTGGTCGAGGACTGCTACCAGGGACTGCTGTGGATCGCCGACCACGCCGCCGAACTGGGCATCGACCCTGGCCGGATCGTCGTCGCGGGCGCCAGCGCGGGCGGCGGCCTCACCGCCGGCGTCACCCTGCTGGCCCGCGACCTCGGCACCCCGGCGATCGCCGCGCAGGTGCTCATCTGCCCCATGCTCGACCACCGCAACACCACCACCTCCAGCAGCCAGTACTCGAACGGGCCCGGCGTCTGGACCCGCGAGATGAACGCGTTCGGATGGCGCTCCGTCCTCGGCGGCCTCCCCGACGACGAGGTGCCCGCGTTCGTCTCACCCGCCCTGGCCGACGACCTCGCGGGACTGCCGACCACCTACATCGACACCGGCTCCGCCGAAGTCTTCCGCGACGAGGACACCGACTACGCCACCCGCATCTGGGCGGCCGGCGGCCAGGCCGAACTCCACGTGTGGGCAGGCGGCTTCCACGGGTTCGACGCGCTGTACCCGCAGGCCCGCATCGCGGCCACGGCCCGCAGGACCCGCACCGACTGGCTCGCGCGAATCCTGCCTTCGGGCTCCGGCGCGTAACGCGGCCGGCCCATCCACACGCGACCAACCGCACCCTGGAGGATCATCTTGAAGGTCGCCATCGTCACGGGCGCCAGCTCGGGCATCGGACAGAGCGCCGCGATCGAGATCGCCAAGCGAGGAACCGGAATCATCCTGACCTACGGCAACAATCCGCAGGGAGGGCTGGAGACGGCCGCCGCCATCGAGAAGGAGGGCGGCACGGCCGTCGCGCTGCCGCTGGACGTCGGCGAGGCCGGCGCCTTCGCGGCCTTCCGCGACACTGTGACCGGCGTGCTGCGCGACACCTGGCAACGCGACACCTTCGACTACCTGGTCAACAACGCCGGTTACGCGCAGACGTCGCTGATCGAGGACACCACCGAGGAGACGTTCGACAGGCTCATGCGAGTCCTGCTCAAGGGACCCTACTTCCTGACGCAGAAGCTGCTGCCCCTGATGGCGGACGGAGGAGCGATCGTCAACACGAGCAGCAACGCCGTGGCGACGGCGGGCCTGGAGCCCGGATACGCCGCCTACGCGTCGATGAAGGGCGGCCTCATCGTGCTGACGCGGTACATGGCCAAGGAGTTCAGCACGCGAGGCATCCGCGTCAACGCCGTCTCACCGGGGCCGACCCGCACCCGGATCGGCGACGACGGCTTCACCCGCTTCCCCGAGGTGGTACCGGCCCTCGCCGCGAAGACGGCGCTCGGCCGGGTCGGCGAACCCGCGGACATCGGCGCGATGATCGCCACACTGGTCTCCGACGAGGGGCGTTGGGTCACCGCCCAGAACATCGAGGTATCGGGCGGCTACAACCTCTAGGAGAAGACCACCGGAAGTCATGACACAGGGCGTCCCGCTGCCGGCTGGACGCCCGTCCTCATGCTCGTACCGCCCCTCGCATCGCGGGGGACGACTGATATCGCGCTCTCGGAAAGACGGCCGTCCGGGCGCCCGGCGTCTGGCAGACTTCGGCGTTGAGAAACCCCGACATATACCGGTTTTTAGTGGTATTGTACTGATCGTTCTAAAATATGTTACTTTCTGGGTATGGCGAGGCCGAGGAAGTTCGACGAGGGGCAGGCGGTCGACGCGGCGATGCGCGCGTTCTGGGCCGGTGGGTACGAGGCCACCTCGACGCAGGATCTGTGCGACGCCACGGGCCTTGGGCGCAGCAGCATCTACAACACCTTCAAGAGCAAGCACGACCTGTTCGGCAGGGCGCTGCGCCACTACATCGAGGCGGTATCCGGCCGGCAGATCGAGCTGCTCGGCGGTGAGGCCCCCGTGCGGGAGAAGTTCCGCGCCCTGCTCGGCCAGGTGGTCGACGACGAGTGCGGCGACCGGCGGGGATGCCTGGCGGTCAACGCCGGCATAGAGCTGGCCTCCCAGGACCCCGAGGTGGCCGGCCTGCTCAAGCGGGACTACGAACGGCGCGTCGAGGCGATGCGGGAGGCGATCGAGGCGGGTAAGCGCGCCGGCGACGTCGCGCCCGGCCGGGACGCCCTGGCTCTGGCGCACTTCATCCACGCCATGACGGGCGGGCTGCGGGTCGCCGCCCGAGGGGGGGCCGACCGTGCGGCGCTGGAAAGGGTGGTCGCCACCGCCCTCGACGCCTTGTAGCGGTCCTGTCGCCCCTGTCCGGAAACCGATCGATCCGAGATCCTGGAGACTCTGTGCCCCTCGCTGTCTACATCCTCAGCCTGGCGGTCTTCGCCCAGGGGACCTCCGAGTTCATGCTCGCCGGGCTGCTCCCCGAGATCGCCGCGGATCTCGGGGTCTCCATCCCCGACGCCGGGTTGCTGATCTCCGCCTTCGCTCTCGGGATGCTGGTGGGCGGGCCCGTGCTCGGGGTCCTCACCCTCCGATTGCCACGCCGCACGTCCTTGCTGACCTTCGTCGCCGTCTTCGTGGTCGCGCACGTCGCCGGAGCGCTGACGGGCAGCTACGGGGTCCTGCTGGCGACCAGGATCGTGGCCGCGTTCGCCTACGCGGGGTTCTGGGCGGTCACGGCGGTCGCGGTCGTGGGCATGGTGCCGTTCAACGCTCGCGGCAAGGCCCTGTCGATCGTCACGGGCGGCCTCACCGTCGCCACCATCCTCGGCGTCCCCGCGGGAACGTTCGTCGGCCAGCACTTCGGCTGGCGCGCGGCCTTCTGGGCGGTCATCGCGGCGACCGCGCTCACCGCGATCGGCCTTCCTGCCACCGTTCCCGGGGGCCGTCTCACCGGCGAGAGCGCGCCAGACCTGCGCCGGGAGCTGCGCACCATGGCCAACCCCCGTCTGTGGCTCGCGTACGGCATGACCGGGCTGTCGGCAGGCAGCGTGGTCGTCACCTTCAGCTACCTCGGCGCGCTGCTGACCGACACCACAGGACTGGACGAGTCCTGGGTTCCCGGGGTGCTCGCACTGTACGGGGTGGGGGCGCTGATCGGCATCACGATCGGCGGCCGGATCGCCGACGCGCGGCCCTTCGGCACGCTGTACACGGGGGCGGTGGGCATCATCGTCGTCTCCGTGCTGCTCGCGCTGACCCTGACCGTCGCGCCCGCGGTCGTGGTGCTGGTCTTCTTCCTGGGGTTCTTCGGGTTCTTCGTCAACCCCGCGCTGAACGTCCGCATCTACTCGATCGCCGGAGAGGCCAGGACGCTCGCCGGCGCCACGGTCTCCTCGGCGTTCAACATCGGGATCACCGTGGCCCCGTGGCTCGGCGGGCTGGCGATCGGCGCGGGGCTCGGGTACTCGTCCGTCGCCTGGACCGGTGCCGCGCTCGGTGTGGTGACCCTCGCCACCGTGCCCCTCGCCTCCGCCCTGGGCGGGCACCCGCGAGACGCCGGCCCCGCCCCGTCACTCCCGGCGACCTGACCTCCGCGCGGGCGGACGGTGCCGGACGGGCCTCACCCGTGACCGTACCTTTGACCGTGATCGGAAGCGGTCCCCGCCGGAGGCGTTCCGATGAGCGGGGACGGGCGCTCACTACACTGGGGCCGTCGTAGGACGGGGAGGTGGCCGGTGGGCAGGTGGGTCGAGGTCGGTGACCGGGCCTGGGTACGGCGCCACACCGAGCTCGACCTGTCGCTCGGCCTGGTGGCGGGCGAGCGCGCCTGCCTGGTGATCGACACCGGTCCCGACGAGGTGCGCGGCGCCGAGTTCGCGGCGGCCGTCCGCGAGCTCACCGGCCTTCCGTGGTCGGTGGTGCTGACCCACGCGCACTTCGACCACAGCTTCGGCACGGCGGCGTTCGGGCGGTGCCCGGTGTGGGCCCATCCCGTCTGCGCGATCGACCTCGCGGAGACCGGCGAAGCACAGCGCACGACCTGGGCCGGGCACTACCGCGACCAGGGAGCCCCCGAAGCCGCCGCCCACATCGAGTCCGCACGGATCGTGCCGCCCGATCGGCTCGTCGGGGGCGCCGAGGCCGTCGAGGCGGTCCGATGCGCCGACGGCGCCGGGGTCATCGACGGCGTCGGGGATGTCAGGGCCACTGCCGAGATCGACCTCGGCGGGCGGCTGGTACGGCTGTCGCACCCGGGCCCCGGGCACACCGACCACGATCTGGTGGTCCACGTGCCCGACAGCGCCCTGGTCTTCGCCGGAGACCTGGTGGAGCAGGGCGCGCCCCCGTCGTTCGGCGACGCCTTCCCGGCGGCGTGGCCGTACGCCCTCGACCGGGTGCTCGCCCTCGGGGCCCGTACGGTCGTGCCTGGCCACGGCGAGCCCGTGGACGCCGCGTTCGTGGCCCGCCAGCGGGACGAGCTCGCCGAGGTCGCGGAGCTGTGCCGGGCGGTCGGGGCCGCGGAGCTCTCGGTGCCCGAGGCGCTCGCCCGCTCGCCGTACCCGGAGACCTTCACCGCCGACGCCCTCTCCAGGACCACCGCCCGGCCCCGCTGACGGCACCGGAGCGGTACGTCCGCGGCGCCGCTCCTCGCGGCGGCCCTGGTCGTCCTCACGGGGCCCGTCGTCAGGCCGCGGGGGCCGGGCCGCCTGTGCGTGGGAAGCGGATGACGTTGCGCCCGGCGTACGCCTGCAGGTGGACCACCTTGGACTCACTGGAAGGCCTGGGACCATGTGCCGATCGGATGTCGCGCACCTTGTGCCGTGGCACGTACGCGGGCACCACCGAAAGCCTTTTCATCCGAGCCCCCCGGCGTGATGATTTCGTTACGTGAGATGTCTACAGAGGACGGCGTAAGACCATCGTAAAGATCTTCAGTACGGCAGCGCCCGGCCGGAAGGCGATCGCAGATCGAGACCGAAGGCCCTGCTCGTGCGGCGGCCCGCGCGGGGCCTGGCGATCGTGATGCGTCTCATCGATCTTCTCCCTCCGGGCGTGGGACCGAGTGCCTGAGCAGACTATTGCTCCCGCCGCTTGACGTCTTCTTGTGAAGCGGTTGCACTTCCTCGCGCGCCGCACGCATATCCGGTTATAGCGGGCTGTACCACGACGTCCCGCGTCCGGACCACGGCGAAGCCGCCCGGCGCCAGGCGGAGGGCGTCGTCGGCGGAGGCCCCCGTGACGAGGTCCGTCCCGGTCACCGCGATCTCCTGCTCGGCGGCCGTGTGGTTGAGGGCGAACAGCCAGTTCACCCCGTCACCGCTCCTGCGTACCAGCTCGACCCCCGCGGGGACGGGCTCGGCCGGAACGCCGGCGGCGGCCAGGACGGCGGTGTAGGCGTCGTCGTCGAGCCGGGTGGACACGTAGAACGCCCGGCCCGCGCCGTGACGGTGCCGGGTGATCGCGGGCAGGCCGTCCAGGTCGCCGCCCTCGTACGACGCCAGCGCCGTGGCTCCGCGCAGTTCGACGCGCTCGCTCCAGATGGAGCCGTTGATCGTGGGGGGCCCGTCGTCGCCGTGCGGGCGGATCGTGACGGGCTCGTCCAGGGGGAGGAACTCCTCGACCCGGATGCCGAGGAGGTCGCGCAGCGCTCCGGGATGGCCCCCGAGCCGCACGCGGGCGTGCTCGTCGGCGACGCCGCTGAAGAACGAGACGACCAGCGTGCCGCCCTGCTCGACGTACGCCGTGAGGGCGCGCGCCGTGGCGTCGGAGACCAGGTAGAGGCTCGGGACCAGCACCACGCGGTACGGCGACAGCTCGCCGGACGGGTGGGCGAAGCCGGCCGTGACGCCACCGTGCCACAGCACCCGGTGGGCCTGGTGGAGCGCGTCCAGGTAACGCGCCTCCTGCGAGGGGAGGCCCGGCGCCTCCAGCGCCCACCAGGACTCCGGGTCCCACAGGATGGCCACGTCGGCGAGGACGCCGCCCTCGACCTCGGCGAGGCGGGGGAGGAGGCGGCCGAGGTCGCGGATCTCGCGGAAGATCCGGCTGTCGGGCCCCGCGTGCGGCACCATCCCGCCGTGCCAGAGCTCCGACCCGCCCCGCGAGGCCCGCCACTGGAAGAACATCGCCCCCCGGGACCCCCGGGCGACGTGCTGGACGGTGTGCAGGGCGATCTCGCCGGGCCGTTTGGCCCGCATGCGCGTCCCCGTGTAGACGATGCCGGCCGCCTGCTCCATGAGCAGCCACGGCCGCCCGCCCGCCCACGCGCGCGCCAGGTCGGCGGCGAACGCGGTCTGCTCCGCCGCGCGCTCGCGGTCGTCCGGGTAGTGGTCGATCGCGACGAGGTCGACCTCGCCCGCCCACTCCCAGTTGTTCACCGGCACCCAGCTCCCGAACACGAAGTTCGTGGTCACGGGCACGTCCGGGGTCAGCTCGCGCAGCACGGCCTTCTGGGCGCGGTAGTGGTCGAGCGTCGCGTCCGACAGGAAGCGGCGGAAGTCGAGCGACTGCGCGGGGTTCGGGAGGTACTGGGTGGCGCGTGGCGGCGCGATCTCGTCCCAGTCGGCGTAGGACTGGCTCCAGAACGCGGTGGTCCAGGCGTCGTTGAGGGCGTCGAGCGAGCCGTGCCGGGCGCGCAGCCAGTCGCGGAACGCCGCCGCCACGTGGTCGCAGTGGCACCACGTGCCGTACTCGTTGTGCACGTGCCACATGGCCAGCGCCGGATGGTCGCGGTAGCGCTCGGCGAGCGCGCGGGCGACGCGCACCGACGCCTCCCGGTACGGCGGAGCGCACACGCAGTAGGTGTCGCGGCTGCCGTGGGTCAGCCGGGTGCCGCCGGCCGTCACGGGCAGCGCGTCGTGATGGGCCAGGCCGAACCACGGCGGGGGAGAGGCCGTGGGGGTGGCGAGGTTCACCTTGATCCCGCCCGCGGCGAGCAGGTCGAGCACGCGGTCGAGCCATCCGAAGGTGAAGCGGCCGGGGGAGGGCTCCAGCGAGGACCAGGAGAACACGCCCACGGTGACGAGCGTGACCCCGGCCTCGCGCATGAGCGCGACGTCCTCGTGCCACACCTCCTCGGGCCACTGCTCGGGGTTGTAGTCACCCCCGTAGCAGAGCCCGTCCATCCCCTTCGGCCACTTCACGCCGCGTTCCCGCCCGTCGTCCCCGTCGGCTGGAGTTCGTACGGTGAGCAAACTAAATACACGATGCGGCCATGTCAACAGGGTGCCGGTGGCCGTTGACGTTTGTTCGTATAGTCGGCAAACTAATTCGCGAGTCCTTTCCTCGTGTCGTACAGGAGCGCAGCAATGCCGTACCGTCCCCCTCTGATCGCGCACGAGTACTTCAGCGCGGATCCGCCGGAGCTCCCGGTGCGCGCGATGGGAGAGCAGGGCCTCTCGGCGCTCACCCGGGCCGAGCTGACGGCCGCGGACGGGCGGGGCGCGACCTTCAAGGCCTCGACCTCGGCCGAGGAGGTGCTGGTCGTCCAGGTGGCGGTCGCGGGCGAGGGCGTGATCCGCGTCAGGCTGGGCGAGGACACGGAGGCTCGCACCCGCTCCGCGCGGGTGATCGAGATGGTGCACCCCGGCGAGTTCGCGGGCGCGCGGGTGGAGACCGGCGACGCGGGGGTCGTCGTGGACGCGGGCGCCGTACGGGCGGAGATCACCCTCGATCCGTGGCACCTGCGCTTCACCGACGCGGAGGGCCGCCTGCTCACCGAGCAGGACCCGGGACATGTGGACATCAGCGGACGGCTGCGCACGCTGCCGTTCGGGCGTTCCCTGGCCGACGGCGTGACCGTGGCGTACCAGGAGAGCCTGACCGCCCGGCCCGACGAGCACTTCGGCGGGTTCGGCGAGAAGTTCACTCCGCTCGACAAGCGCGGGCAGCGTCCGCTGATGTGGAACTTCGACGCGTTCGGCGCTGAGTCCGATCGTTCGTATAAGAACGTTCCGTTCTATGTGTCCAGCCGGGGATACGGTCTCCTGGTGGACAGCGGCATGCCGGTGGAGTTCGACGTCTGCCGCTCGACGCACAGCTGCGTCGAGATCGTCGTGCCGGACGACCTGATCGACTACTACGTGATCGGCGGGCCGGGCGTCCCCGAGATCCTGGCGCGCTACGACCTGCTCACGGGCGCACCGGCGCTGCCGCCCAAGTGGGCCTTCGGGAGCTGGATCTCCTCGGGCTTCTTCAAGGACACCCAGGAGCGGGTGCTGGAGCGGGCCAGGAAGATCCGCGAGCGGGGCATCCCCTGCGACGTCCTGCACCTCGACTGCTACTGGCAGGTCAAGGGACACTGGTCCGACCTCAGGTGGGACCCGGAGAGCTTCCCCGACCCCGAGGGGATGCTGGCCACGCTCAAGGAGCAGGGCTTCGAGACCTGCCTGTGGATGAACCCGTACATCTCCCACCTCAGCCCGGTTTTCGCCGAGGCCTCCGCGAACGGATACTTCCTGAAGAATCAGGATGGTGAGGTCTACGTCGCGGACTCCTGGCACGGCTCGTACCCCGCCTGCGGCATCGTCGACCTCACCAGCCCGGCGGCCGTGGAGTGGTTCAAGGGCCTGCTGCGCCCGCTGCTCCGGCAGGGCGTCTCGGTCTTCAAGACCGACTTCGCCGAGGGCGTCCCCGTCGGCTCGGTGGCGTCGAACGGCATGACCGGCACCGAGTTGCACAACGTCTACGCGCTGCTGTTCAACGACGTGGTCTCCGAGGTGACCCGCGAGGTCAACGGGCACGGCATGGTCTGGGCCCGCTCGTCGTTCCTCGGCGGACAGCGCCACGCGGCCCAGTGGGGCGGCGACACCTACACCTCCTTCCCCGCGATGGGCAGCACGATCAGGGGCGGCCTGTCGCACGGCCTGTCCGGCATCCCGTTCTGGAGCCACGACGCGGGCGGCTTCACCGGCACCCCGGCCGACGACCTGTACGTCCGGTGGGCGCAGTTCGGCGTGCTGTCGCCGCTGGTCCGCTTCCACGGCACCACCAGCCGCGAGCCGTGGGAGTTCCCCGAGGTCGAGCACCTCGCCGTCGAGGCGATCAGGCTCCGCTACCGGCTCATGCCGTACATCTACTCGGCGGCGGTCGAGGCCGCGCGGACCGGCTCACCCATGATGCGCGCCCTGTGCGTGGACTTCCCGGACGACCCGGTGGCCTGGCAGGCCGACCTTGAGTACCTGTTCGGGCAGGACCTGCTCGTGGCCCCGATGACCTCGCCCGAGGGCACCCGGCAGGTCTACCTGCCCGCCGGGGAGTGGGTCGACTACTGGACCCACGAGGTCCACACCGGCGGACGCTACATCCCGGTCACCAAGCCGCTCGGCCAGATCCCCCTGTTCGTCCGGCACGGCGCGCTGATCCCTGTGACCGAGGTGCGCGACTCGGTGGGCGGCGGGCCGTTCGCCGAGGTCACCGTCGTCAGCTACGGCGACGGCGGGCGTACCACCATCAGGGACGTCGACGGTGACACGACGGTCACCGCCACCAGGGAGGGCGACGCGCTCCGCGTCCGCGTCTCCGGTCCCAAGCAGATCACCAACGTCGAAATCGCTCCCGTCGCCGGCGCCCCTGCCACGGTCGCCGCCGACTAGCAACCCCCTGGAGAAACACCATGTCCAAAATAGGACCACAAATAAGGATCGTCGCCGCGCTCGCCGCGGCGGCGGTGACCCTCGCCGCCTGCGGCTCCTCAGGTTCCACGGACACGAGCGGCGGGGGCGGCTCCGGCGAGGCGAAGACCCTGACCCTCTGGCACTACGAGGGGGCGACCAGCGCGATGGGCGTCGCCTGGGCCGACGCCATCAAGCAGTTCGAGGCGAGCCACCCGGGCGTCAAGGTGAAGTTCGAGGAGAAGGGCTTCGAGCAGATCCAGAAGACGGCCGGCATGGTCCTCGGGTCCGACCAGGCCCCGGACCTCATGGAGTACAACAAGGGCAACGCCACCGCGGGCCTGCTGTCGAAGCAGGGGCTGCTCACCGACCTGAGCGAGCAGGCCGCCAAGCGCGGCTGGGACAAGCTCCTCAGCCCGAGCCTGCAGACCACGGCCCGCTACGACGACCGGGGCGTCATGGGCTCAGGCAAGTGGTTCGGCATCCCGAACTACGCCGAGTACGTCATGGTCTACTACAACAAGGACGCCTTCGAGAAGCAGGGCATCGCGGTGCCCACGACCTTCGACGAGTTCACCGCGGCGATGGACACGTTCGTCAAGGCCGGCGTCACGCCCCTCGCCGTCGGCGGCGCCGAGTACCCCGCCCAGCAGATCCTGTACCAGCTCGCGCTCAGCAAGGCGCAGCGCCCCTTTGTGGACGCCTTCCAGCTCTACAAGGGCAAGGTCGACTTCCACGGCCCCGAGCTGACCTACGCCGCCACCACCTTCGCCGACTGGGTGAAGAAGGGCTACATCAGCAAGGACTCGGCCGGGATCAAGGCCGAGGACATGGGCACCTCGTTCATCTCCGGCAAGTTCCCGATCATGGTCTCGGGAAGCTGGTGGTACGGCCGCATGAGCTCCGACATCAAGGACTTCAAGTGGGGCACGTTCCTGTGGCCGGGCAACCAGATGAGCGCCGGCTCCAGCGGCAACCTGTGGGTCGTGCCGGAGAAGTCCAAGAACAAGGACCTGGCCTATGACTTCATCGACCTGACGATGAAGAAGGACATCCAGAACAAGCTCGGCAACGCGGGCGGCGTCCCGGTCGCGGCGGACCCCTCGGCCATCACCGACGAGAAGAACAAGGAACTGATCGAGAACTTCAACAAGCTCTCGGCCCAGGACGGCCTGGCCTTCTACCCCGACTGGCCCGCGCCCGGCTACTACGACACCCTGGTCGCCGGCGTCCAGGAGCTGATCAACGGCAGCAAGGCCCCGGACAAGGTCCTGGACGAGATCGCGCAGCCGTACAACGACAACCTCGCCGACATCGGCAACTGATGGCGGTCCACGCTCCGGAGCGCCCGGCGACGGCGCGGGCGCCCGAGCCGGTCCGGCGCCGCCGCGGGGGTGCCGGGTACTGGGTCTACCTGGTGCCCAGCGCTGTGCTCTTCCTCGCGGTCGTCATCGTGCCGTTCCTGATGAACGTCGGGGCGAGCTTCACCCGGTGGAGCGGCGTCGGCACCCCCCGATGGACCGGGCTCGACAACTACCGGCGCCTGTTCGCCGACGAGACCTTCTGGGCCTCGTTCCAGCACAACGTCGCGCTGATCGTCGCGATGGCGATCCTGCCCACCATGTTCGGGCTGGTGCTCGCCGCGGCCCTGTTCGACTACATCGGCAGGAGGTTCGGGGCCCGTGCCGCCAGTGCGCTGCGGGCCGCGTACTACCTGCCGCAGGTGCTGCCGGTGGCGGTCGCCGGGGTCGTGTGGGGCTGGATGCTGCACCCGTCCTACGGCGCGCTCAACGAGGTGCTGAAGGCCGTCGGCCTCGGCTCTCTGGCGCGGAACTGGCTGGGCGACCCCGACCTCGCCCTGGCCTCCGTCATGGCGATCATGGTCTGGTTCCAGCTCGGCTACCCGGTCGTCATCTTCATGGCGGGGCTGCAGCGGGTCGACCCCGCGCTGTACGAGGCGGCGGAGATCGACGGCGCGTCATGGTGGCGGCGGTTCTGGCACATCACGATCCCGCAGATCAGACCGGAGATCTACGTCGTGCTGCTGACCTGCACCATCGCCGCGCTCAAGGTCTTCGGCCCGATCTTCGTGCTGACCCGGGGCGGCCCTGGCAAGGCCACGATGGTGCCGTCGTACTTCAGCTACCAGAACTTCTTCGAGAAGGCCAACGTCGGCTACGGCTCGGCCATCGCCACCGTGCTCGCGATCATCATCGTGATCGTGACCTTCCTCTTCCTGCGGGTCCAGGAGCGCAAGCCATGACCTCCCTCTCAGTGCGACGCGCGAGCGCCGTACGGCCCGTCCACGCGCGCGGCGCCGGTCCCGGCGGATGGGCGATCCTCACCGCGCTCGCCGTGCTGGCCGTGGTGATGCTCCTGCCCTTCGTCGTCGTCACGCTCAACGCCGTCAAGACCCCGGCGGAGTACTCCTCCAACGGGCCGCTGAGCCTGCCGCACGGCATCTACCTCGACGGCATCGTCGACTTCTGGAACCGCGTCGACTTCGGCCGCAAGCTGCTCAACAGCACGCTGATCAGCGCGGCCGTCGCGGTGCTCGCCGTGGTCTTGTCGGTGCTCAACGCCTACGCCCTCGGCATCGGCCGCGTGCGGGGCCGGCTGTGGATCCTCGTGCTGTTCCTCGTGGCCAACACGCTTCCGCAGGAGGCGCTGGCCTACCCGCTCTACTACCTGTCCAAGGAGGTGGGCCTGTACGACAGCCGGCTCGCGGTGATCCTCATCTTCACCGTCGTCCAGAGCGCCTTCGGGACGTACCTGCTGTCGGCCGTCCTCGGCGAGTTCCCGAGGGAGATCATGGAGGCGGCGGCCATGGACGGGGCCGGCAGGTGGAGGGTGCTCTGGCGGATCGTCGTGCCGATCAGCCGCCCCACGCTGAGCGTCCTGATGATCTTCTTCTTCATCTGGACCTGGAACGAGTTCTTCCTGCCGCTGATCTTCCTCATCTCCAACGACAACCAGACCGTGCCGGTGGCGCTCGGGGTGCTCCAGGGCGACAAGATGATGGACGCCACCATGTCCAGCGCTTCGGCACTGCTCGGCATCGTGCCGGCGGTCGCGTTCTTCCTGATCTTCCAGCGGACGCTGACCCGCGGCATCACGGTGGGCGCCATCAAGTAGGCGCGCCCGCACCCCCCTCGAAAACCCGCGTCAACCACCTGACCTGGAGGCGCTATGTCCCTGCGACGACCCTTATGGACGGCGGCCGTCCTCGGCCTGCTGATGACCCTGCTCGTGGCACCCGCCAGGGCGGCCGAGGACCTCCCCTTCCGAGATCCGTCCCTCCCGCTGAACACGCGGATCGACGACCTGCTCGGAAGGCTCACGCTCGACGAGAAGATCTCCCTGCTCCACCAGTCGCAGGTCGCGATCCCGCGCCTCGGCATCAAGTACCACAAGAACGGCACCGAGGCCCTGCACGGCGTGGCCTGGTCGAACGACGACAACAACAACTGGGCACAGACGTTCGCGAGCGGGACGGTCTTCCCGCAGGCCGTCGGCCTCGCCAGCACCTGGGACCCAGAGCTGATCAAGAAGGTCGGCTCGGCCACCGGTGACGAGGTACGCGGCTACAACGCCATCGACCCGGTCGTGTGGGGCACCCAGGTCTGGGCGCCGGTGGCCAACCTCCTGCGCGACCCGCGATGGGGGCGCAACGAGGAGGGCTACTCCGAGGACCCGCTGCTGACCGGCGCGATGTCCACCGCGTACGGCAAGGGCCTGGAAGGCGACGACCCCGTCTACCTGAAGACGGCCCCCGTCATCAAGCATTACCTGGCCAACAACAACGAGTACCAGCGCAGCAGTACCTCCTCCAACCTTCCGCCGAGGGTCAGGCACGAGTACGACGAGGCGGCGTTCAGGCCGGCCATCTCCGCCGACGCGGTCACCGGCGTGATGGGCTCGTACAACCTGGTCAACGGGCGGCCCAACACGGTGAACCCCGACCTCGGCGGCCTGGTGCGGAGCTGGACGTCCAAGGACCTCTACAACGTCAGCGACGCGTGGGCGCCGCACGGCATCACCCAGCTCAACCACTACTACGACACCGAGACCGAGGGGTTCGCGGCCACGCTCAAGGCGGGCATCGACAGTTTCACCGTCGACGACAACAGTCCCGCCACCATGACCGCCCTGATCAAGGACGGGCTGAGTACGGGCCTGCTGGCGGAGCCGGACATCGACAAGGCGGTACGGCGCGCGCTGTCCATCCGCCTCCGGCTCGGCCAGTTCGACCCGGACGGCGGCCCCTACGCCAAGATCACCAAGAGCGTCATCAACAGCGCCGCCAACCAGAAGCTCAACCGCGAGACCGCGGCCAAGGCCATGGTGCTGCTGAAGAACTCCGCGAGGACCCTCCCACTCGACCCCGCCAGGACCAAGAAGGTCGCCGTCGTCGGCCCGCTGCACAACATCCTGCTCAGCGACTGGTACGGCGGCAAGATGCCGTACAAGGTCACCCCGCTCGACGGGATCAAGGAACGCCTCGGCGCAGGCGCGACGGTGACCGGCACCGACGCCCTCGACCGCGTCGCCTTCAAGGACGTGGCCACCGGCAGGTACATCACCGTGAACGACACCGCGAGCCCCGTCGTGGCGTCCGGCACCGCCCCGACCGCGGCCTCGGAGTTCGACGTCACCGACTGGACCGACGGCGTCTCCACCCTGCGCAACGTCGCGACCGGCAAGCTGCTGACCGGCAACTGGGGCACCTTCCTCGCCAACTCCGACCTGCCCGGCGGCTGGTTCGTGCAGCAGCAGTTCAAGCTGGAGAAGCAGGCCGACGGCACCTACCTCATCGCCTACGTCGGATACGAGATCAACGAGGGCTGGTGGTCGACCCCCGACCCCTACGTCACCATCGGCGCCGACGGCACGCTGGAGATGGGATCAAAGGCCCAGGCCGCGCGCTTCTCCAAGGAGGTCGTCTCCAGCGGCGCCGCCGCCGCGGCGGCCCAGGCCAAGGGCGCCGACGCGGCGGTCGTCGTGGTCGGCAGCGACCCGTTCGTCGCCGGCCGAGAGAACCACGACAGGACCGGCCTCGCCCTCGGCCAGAGCCAGCAGGACCTCATCGCGGCCGTCACCAAGGCCAACCCGAACACCGTGGTCGTCCTGGAGGACAGCTACCCGACCACCATGGAGAAGGTTCAGGACAAGGTCGGTTCGCTGCTGTGGACCACCCACGCGGGCGCCGAGACCGGGCACGCGCTCACCGACGTGCTGTTCGGTGACGTCAACCCCGCCGGGCGGCTCACCCAGACCTGGTACAAGTCGGAGGCCGGCCTGCCCGACATCCTGAACTACGACATCACCAAGACCGGCCACACGTACCTGTACTACAAGGGCTCGCCGCTCTACTCCTTCGGCCACGGGCTCAGCTACACGACATTCGCCTACCAGGGGCTGAAGCTGAACTCGGACACGGTGAGGCCCGACGGCGGCGTCCAGGCGTCGGTCAAAGTCACCAACACCGGCAGGTCGGCGGGTGACGAGGTGGTCCAGCTCTACACCCACCAGCGTTCCTCGCGGGTGGCGCAGCCGGTCAAGCAGCTGCGGGCGTTCCAGCGGGTTCACCTCCAGCCGGGGCAGACCAAGACCGTGACGCTCACCTTCAAGGCCGCGGACCTGGCCCTGTGGGACGTCACCCGTGACAAGTGGACCGTCGAGAAGTCCGAGCACGACATCATGGTGGGCGGTTCCTCCACCGCCATCCGCCAGCGCACGACGCTGAGCGTGAAGGGCGAGAAGATCCCGGCCCGGGACCTTTCCAAGGTGACGCGGGCCGCCGACTTCGACGACTACGCGGGCGTTCAGCTCGTGGACGAGTCGAAGGCGTCCGGCGACGCCGTCGGCAGGATCGGCACGGGTGACTGGATCTCCTTCAAGGACGCCGACCTCGGCAAGGGGGCGACCGGCTTCACCGCAGGCGTGGCGGCCACGGCGGCGGGGAAGATCGAGGTCCGCCTCGACTCGCCCACCGGCAGGCTGCTCGGCACCGCCCAGGTGCCGGCCACCGGCGGCGTCTACGCCTACACCACGGCCACCACCACGCTGGCGAAGGCCGGCGGCGTCCACGACGTCTACCTCGTCTTCACCGGCGACCTCCGTATCAGGGACTTCGCCCTGACCAAGTAGGCGACCGTTCCGAAGGCCGCCACGCCACCGTCCGAAGCAACGGAGGTCCATCAGCATGAACGGCCGTTCCCGAACTTCGAAACCTTCCCGGCTTCTTGCCATCCTGCTCGCCGCCGCCGCCCTGGCCGTGGCGTTCTCCGTTCCCACCCAACCGGCCACCGCCACCACGGTCGCGAAGATGCACCAGGTGACGTACGACAGGTACTCACTGATGGTCGACGGGCAGCGGATCCTGCTGCAGTCGGCGGAGTTCCACTACTGGCGGCTGCCCAGCCCCGACCTGTGGCGGGACGTGCTGGAGAAGTTCAAGGCCGCGGGCTTCAACGCGGTCTCCACCTACTTCGACTGGGCGTACCACTCGCCGAAGCCCGGTGTGTACGACTTCACCGGCGTGCGCGACGTGGACAGGTTCCTGCGGACCGCCGAGCAGGTCGGGCTGTACGTCATCGCCCGGCCCGGCCCGTACATCAACGCCGAGACCACCGGCGGCGGGTTCCCCGGATGGCTGAAGAGGGTGCCGGGCCGCGCCCGTTCGAGCGCGCCCGGGTACACGCAGGCGTACCAGGACTGGCTCGGCCACATCGACCGGCTCATCGCACCACACCAGCTCACCCGCGGCGGGTCGGTGATCCTCTACAACGCCGAGAACGAGTACGCGGTCAACACCGACGCGCAGTACATGGAGGACATCCAGGCCAAGGCACGCGCCGACGGCATCGAGGTGCCGATCACGACCAACGACTGCTGCGACGCCGGGAGCTGGAGCTCGACGTGGGCCTCCGGCAAGGGAGCGGTGCAGATCCCCGGCGTGGACGACTACCCGCAGTCCTTCGAGTGCCAGGACGCCGGCACCACCTGGGGGCCGTGGGGCGAGGGGATCACCGAGGAACTCCGCGACGACGCCCCGGTGTTCGCCGCCGAGTACCAGGCAGGGGCCATCGACCTGAACGACGCGGGCTACGACGCATGCCGCGACCTCACCGGCCCGGCCTACATGAAGTACTTCTACAAGTCGAACCTCATCGCGAGCGGCGCGACCATGTTCAGCTACTACATGGGGTACGGCGGCACGTCCTGGGGCTGGCTGCCGCAGCCCAACGACGTCTACACCTCCTACGACTACGGTGCGGCGATCACCGAGACCCGGCGGCTCACGGCCAAGTACGACGAGTTCAAGCGCCAGGGCTACTTCCTCGGCGCGGTCGGCCCTCTCACCAAGACCGGCACCGCCACCGCCCCGGCCTCCTCCAACCCCGCCGTCCAGGCACAGGCGCGTGCCAACCCCGACACGAGCACGCAGTTCGTGCTCGTGAGCCACACCGACCGCGCGTCGGCGACCAGCGAATCGGCCACCCTGGACTGGGCCGCCCCCGACGGCCGCTACACAGTGCCGGTGCGCGTCGACGGACGTGACGCCAAGGTGCTGCTCGCCGGGTACGACATGGGAGGTCAGCGCCTCGCCGTGTCCAGCTCCGAACTGATGACCCACCTGGCCGTCGATGGAAGGGACATCGCCCTGCTGTACGGGCGCGAAGGCGAGCCGGGCACCATCGTGCTGCGTTACCCCTCCGCTCCAGCGGTGAAGGTCCTCGAAGGCGCGGTGACCTCCTCGTACTCCTCCGGCGACCTCGAACTGGACTACACCCACTCCGGGCTGGCCCGGGTGCTGATCACCGGGGGAGGGCGGCGCCCGCTGCTGCTCCTGCTCGGCACCGACGCCACCGCCGCGTCCTTCTGGCGCGCCGACACGGGCGACGGGCCGGTGCTGGTGCGCGGCACCTCGCTCGTCCGTTCCGCCTCCGTGCGGGGGAACACCGTCGACCTGCGCGCCGACACGGGCAAGGCGGGCGACATCGAGGTGTTCGGCCCGGCACGGAAGCTCGCCGTCAACGGCGAGCCGGTCCAGGTCCGTACGACGGCCGGCGGCTCGCTGCTCGGCTCGCTCCCCGGCCCCTCCGCCGTGAAGCCGCCCGCGCTGACCGGATGGCGTACGCGCGCGGAGGCGCCCGAGGCCAGGCCGGGCTTCGACGACTCCGGCTGGGTCGCCGCCGACCACACCACCACGACCATCCCGTACGAGCCTCCCACCGACCAGTCGGGGGCCGCTCCCGTCCTGTTCGCCGAGGAGTACGGCTTCGACCACGGCAACGTCTGGTACCGGGGACACTTCACCGCAACGGGCACCGAGACCGCCGTGTCGACGAGCGCGATCACCGGCAAGCGGGGCATCTATCTCGCCTGGCTGAACGGTCACTACCTCGGATCGGCCGCCGGCGGCACCGAGGCCGACGCCGACACGCACACCCCACGTCCGGGCCCGGGGGAGTTCGCGATCCCGTCCGGGCTGCTCAAGCCGGGAGAGAGGGCCGTGCTGTCCGTCCTGGTGGAGAACATGGGGAACAACGACGACTGGACCGCCGACGACAACCGGTTCAAGCAGCCGCGCGGCCTGTTCGGCGCCTCGATCACCGGCTCGGCCGCGCCCATCGCGTGGAAGATCCAGGGCGCCCGTGGCGGCGAGAACCTCGCCGATCCGGCTCGCGGGCCGCTCAACACCGGTGGCCTGTACGGCGAGCGCTCCGGCTGGCACCTGCCCGGATACCCGGACGGCTCGTGGCGGAAGGCGGCCGGGGCTGTCGCTCCCGGGGTCACCTGGCTCCGCACGACCTTCCGCCTGGATCTCCCGAAAGGCCAGGACACCTCGGTGGCGCTGCGCTTCGGCGCTCCCGGCGGCACCGGGGACCTTCCTCACGGCTATCGCGTGCTGGTGTTCCTGAACGGCTGGAACGTCGGCCAGTTCTCCGGTGACATCGGGCCGCAGCGCGACTTCTACCTCCAGGAAGGACTCTTGCGCCACCACGGCGCCAACACCCTCGCCCTCGCCGTCATCTCCACCACCGACGCCACCCTGCCCCCCACCACCCTGATCCCCACAGCCCCCCAACGCGGCGGCACCACGGTCGCCACCGTCCCCGCCCCCGGCTACCGCTGAATCTCCACAAAGCAGGAAAGGCCGGACCTTTTCGGGCCCGGCCCTTCCTACGTTCGACTTCTAGCTCAACGACCCTGGAGGGGCCAGCCACTCCACGGGTTGACCTGTGATCCTAGCGATGCTTTCGAAGTCGCGGTCGTAGTGCAGAACGATCAGGTTGTTGAGGTCGGCAGTCGCGGCTACGAGAAGATCGACAGGGCTACCACACCGGTGCAGCCCTTGCTTGGTCAGCAACTCCTGGATCTCGGCCGCTCGCTGAAAGACGCGGTCTGGCATCGGGATCCAGCAATAGTCGTCCTGCAGTTCACTGAGAACCGAACACCTGTCGCCGAAGGACCGAGCGCTAAGCAGCAGTTCCAGCTCGGTGATCGGGCACAGGCCGACCCTGCCTCTGTGGAGTGTCTGCTGCCACTTCGCCCGAAGGCTCGTACGCCGCGCCAGGCGAGCAAGCGCACTGGTGTCGATCAGGTACCGGGGCATGGCCACCTCGGTAGTTCCTTTTGTCCATTAGCCAGTCCAGGTCCAGGGCGCCGGAATTGGCCAGCTCGACAAACCGATCGAATGCCTCGGAGCGGCGCCGCCAGTCTGCTGTCGTCTCCAGCAGGATGGTGTTGACCGCCTCTTCCTCGCTTGACGTGTCGTACATCGCCATGGCCGCAGCCAGGGCCGCATCGTCCACATCGATCGATATCTTCGCCATCCTGCACCTCCGGGGCTCGGGGCTTCGGTTGGAGTCTACCCGGGCGGTGCGTGCCCATCCGGTGACATTCCGTAGTAATCATCATGTCAACTTAGAGTAATAGGATGACCACTTATCGCATCGGGGTTTCGCGAAATTCGGCGTCGGCAGGCTCCTTGCTGTGGCTTTCGTGGTGCGCGACCGAGTGCGGTAAGCGCATGGCAGAGCGTCACGTCTCGGAAGTCAGGGTGCACCAGACGATTTTGCCGCCGGTGGTGGGCCATCTGTAGCCCCAGGTCGTGGCGAGGGCGTCGACGAGGCAGAGGCCTCGGCCGCCTTCTTCGTCGGGTTCGGGGGACTTCAGGGCGGGTGCGGTGACACTGGGGTCCCAGACCTCGAGTACGACGTTCGCGTCCTGGAGGTAGAGGTCGATCCAGACGATCTCGGCTCTTCTTTGGGCAGGCTCGTTGTGGGCGCCGATGTCCTGGGTGGCGCGGATCGCGTTCGTGACCAGTTCGGAGGCGACCAACTCCGCCGTGTCGGCGAGTTCGTGTATGCCCCAATTCGAGAGCACGGCTCTGACATGTCGCCGTGCCTGGGACGCCGCGTTGGGGTGCGCCAGGAGTTCCAGATACTGCTGTCGCCTTCTCGTGCCGGTCATGGACTTCCCTCGCTCGTGCCGAGCACGAATGCTCGTTCTGCTCAATCAGGTGATCACCATGGGCGAGGTAAGGCTTTGAGATGAGTTGCGCTTTCCCGGATGCGCCCACGTAGTCGTGATTTCTTGCCCCAAGCCTGAAGGCAGCGCATTACGCTTGGTAGTGAATCGACTACGGAATGACTTCAGAGTTGTTCTGAGGTCAATGAGTCAGATCTGGCCAGGTGTCGCGAGGGGACCTCATGACCAAAATGATCGACATCGATCCCGAGGAGTCGCCACGGGCTCGGTTCGCGTACGAGCTTCGCCGGCACCGGCTGGCGGCGGAGCTCACCCAGAAGCAGTTAGGCCGCAGGATCGGCTTCTCCACCAGCGCGGTGGCCATGGTCGAGACGTCCAAGTTCCGGCCGTCCGAGCGGTTCGCCGAGTTGTGCGACGAGATCTTCGGCCTCGACGGTGTCATGACCCGCCTCTACGCGGAAGTCTGGCCGCCCCCACCCCCCGTCCCCGCCCACTTCCGCGACTGGGCGATCGAGGAGCAACGAGCCACCGCGCTCCGGTTCTGGGCGCCTTTGCTGGTCCCGGGCATGCTGCAGACGGAGGCCTTCGCTCGGCGGATCTTCGAGCGCCAGCCCGGGCTCAGCGCCGAGCAGATAGAGGAACGGGTCGCGGGGCGGATGCAGCGCAGGGCCCTCCTCTCGCGCACCAACCCGCCGGCGATCATGTGCCTGCTCGACGAAGGAGTCCTGCACCGTCCGATCGGCGGACCCGAGGTCATGCGCGAGCAGTTGGAGCATCTCCTCGAAATGGCACTGCATCCGAGGGTGACCATCCAGATCGTGCCATATAGCGCGGAAGCCCTTTCGGGGCTGATCGGCTCCTATGCCATTGCCGAAATGCGGGGCAACGCGTATACGGTTCGAGTGGAGTGCCAACCCCGAGGGCGGACGATAACCGACAGAAGCACGATCACGGAAATAATCGATCGCTACGACGCCGTCCGGGCGGACGCCTACCCGCAACACCTGTCCTGCAAGATCATCGAGGAAGCGGTGAAGCAACGATGGACCTGAGCGGTGCGCTCTGGCGCAAGTCGACCTGGTCGGGCGGAGATGGTGGCGAATGTGTAGAGGTGGCCACCAACCTGCCCGGCAAGGTCGCCGTACGTGACTCCAAGAACCCCCATGGCCCTGCGCTGATCATGACCCCCGGTGAGTGGAGCGCGTTCATCGGTGGCGTCAAGCTAGGCCGGTTCGGCCACTGACGCCTGTATCCAGCGGAAGCCCTCAGTCCTGCGAGTGGGCGACTGAGGGCTTCCGGCTTTCCTCGCCCGGCTCACCGGGGCCCGGCTGCTCACCGTTGACGAGGCCGTTGGACGCCTGCGGCCGGAGACTCTCCTTAAAACCTCTGTTTCCGGATCGCCAACTGTGCGGGCGGAGAGTCCTCTCGGTGCCTTTCGTGGGTAGCTCGGTAGAAAGCTGCGTGAAGGGAAGATCATGGCGAGATGTGAAGTATGCGGCAACGACTACGACATGACCTTTGAGATCCACACCAAGGGTGGAGTGCACACCTACGACAGCTTCGAGTGCGCGATCCAGGGCATGGCGCCGTCGTGCGAGCACTGCGGGTGCCGGATCGTCGGCCACGGCGTCGAGGCGAACGGCCACTGGTACTGCTGCGCCCACTGCGCCAGGGAGAAGGGCGTCTCCGAGCTCGTCGACCGTGTGGGAGCGGCCATGCGCTGACGGTCGGCTCAACCGTGCCGGATGGGTCAGGCGCGGAGCCGGCGCATGTCCGGCGTAGTTCACCGGGGCTTGCCATGGGGGGCATGCTGCGGACATTGTTAGGGGTGCCGGTCCCGGCGGGTGAGGTCAGGTCACCCGCCGGGCCGGTCCCGGCCGTCCTCGGCACACGTGCGTCCGGTTCCCGGACGAGGCGGCTCAGCCCTTGATGGCGCCGATGATCACGCCCTTGGTGAAGTGGCGCTGGACGAACGGGTAGATCACGAGCGCGGGCACGACGGCGATGACCACGATGGCCATCTTGACGGCCAGGGTCGGTGGGACGGCGTGGCCGTAGCCGGCGACCCCCGCGGTGCCCGCGGGGAGCGCCGCCGAGTTCACCACGTACTCGCGCAGGACCAGCGCCAGCGGCCACTTGGTGGAGTCGTCGATGTACAACATGGCGTTGAACCAGGCGTTCCAGTAGCCGACCGCGTAGAACAGCGCGATCACCGCCGTCACCGCCTTGGACAGCGGCAGCACGATCCGCCACAGGATGCGGAACTCGCCCGCGCCGTCGATGCGTGCGCTGTCGAGCAGCTCGCGCGGGATGCTCATGAAGAACGCCCGCAGCACCACGATGTTGAAGGCCGACACCGCGGAGGGCAGGATCAGCGACAGGTAGGCGTCCTTGAGCCCGAGCGAGCTGACCAGCAGGTAGGTGGGGATCAGGCCGGGGAAGAACACGAACATCAGCAGCACGCTGAACAGCAGGGGCCTGTGCAGGAACGAGCCCGGCCGTGACAGCGAGTACGCGCCGAGGATGCTCACCGCGAGGCTGAAGGCGGTGCCGGCCAGGGTCACCCCGGTGCTCACCATGATGGCCCGGCTCACCACCGTGTCGGAGAAGATCTGCAGGTAGGCGTCGAACGAGATGCCCTGGGGCACCAGTACGAGCCCGCCGGCCTCGGTGACGGTCTTCGACGTCGACAGGCTGGTCAGCAAGATGGTGTAGAGCGGGAAGAGCACCAGCAGCAGGATGACCGCGACGGTGCCGCCCTTGCCCAGCCGCCCGGCGAGCGACCCGGGCTCCTCCCAAGGCGCCTGCCTGGGCTTCGGGCGCACCGGGCGCTGGGGCGTGATCGTACTCATGATTTCGACCACACCCCTCGCTCACCCAGCGCGTGCGCCACCCGGTTGGCGGACAGGATCAGGATCAGGCCCACCACTCCCTTGAACAGGCCGGCCGCCGCGCCGTACCCCAGGTCTCCCGTCCGCAGTCCCGAGTAGTAGGCGAAGGTGTCGAACACCTCGGACGCCTGGCTGCCGACCGCGCTGCGCTGAAGCATGAACTGCTCGAAGCCGACGTTCAGGGCGTCTCCGAGGCGCAGGATCAGCAGGAGCACGATCACCGGCCGCAGCCCCGGCAGGGTGATGTGCCACATCCGCCGCCACCGCGTGGCCCCGTCGACCGCGGCGGCCTCGTAGAGGTTCGGGTCGATGGTGCTCAGGGCCGCGAGAAAGATGATCGAGCCCCACCCCGCGTCCTTCCACACCGTCTGTGAGGTGACGAGCAGGATGAAGGTATCGGAGTTGGTCATCAGGTCGACGCCCTGGTGGCCGTGTTCACGAAGGGTCTGCGCGAGCAGGCCGGCCCCGCCGATCATCTGCTGGAAGATGGCGATGACCAGCACCCAGGAGAAGAAGTGCGGCAGGTAGACCACGCCTTGGACGAAGGCGCGGAGCCTCGGCGACATGATGCTGTTGAGCAGCAGCGCGAGCGCGACCGGCACCGGGAAGTAGAAGACCAGCTGGAACGCGGTGATGATCAGGGTGTTGACCATCGCGCGGATGAACTGCGGATCGCCCAACAGCAGCTGGAAGTTGGTGAACCCGATGAGCGGGCTGCCCAGGATGCCCCCGCTGAACGGGTTGTAGTCCTGGAGCGCGATCACGTTGCCCAGGGTCGGCACCCACCAGAAGGCCGTGACGAGCAGGAGCATGGGCATGCCCATCACCAGCAGCGGCCAGTCGCGCCGCAGCCTCGCACGCCGGGTCACGTCCTTCGGGCGGCGACCGGCCGGTTCGGCCCGGGTCTGGCCGGGCCGAACTTCGGGTTCGGTCGTCACGCTCACAGCCGGCCGTTGTCCTTGGCCGTCTTCATGTAGAACTCCCGGGCCTCGTCGCCGCCCTGCTCCTGCCAGTCCTTCACGATCCGCTTCCACTCGGACAGCGGGCGCTTCCCGCGGAAGATCTCGTGCATCTTGTCCTCTGTCGGGGTGACCAGCCCGGCCATCTTGGACGGCACCTCGACGCGAATGCCGACGAACGGGTCGTTCTCCAGGAAGGTGGACGCCTTGGTCTGCCATCCATGCATGGCCTGGACGTAGCCGGGGTACTGCGATTCCGCGGTGAAGCCCGGCCGCCCGGACAGGAACATGTAGGTGGGCTGGGCCTCCTTCTCTCCCAGCGCGGTCCGCAGCATCTGGCCGTCCTTGACGGTGTAGTGCTTGCCCTCGACCCCGTTGAAGACCAGATCACCCTCGATCGTGCCGAACGGTGCCGAGCACCAGTTGGCGACACCGAGGATCTCGCGCATCCGGTCGTCGGGCAGGCCCTTCTTGACGAAGCAGAACATGCCGGCCGGCTCGTTGCGCCACACGATCGTCTTGCCACCCGCATGCGCGGGGAACGGGTCCACCCCGGCGATCTGAAGTCTCGGGTTGTCCGGGAGGTAGGTGCCGTACAGCTCATGCCAGGCGCCCGGTCCGTCCGGATAGATCACGACCTGGCCCGAGCCGAAGGGCTCCTTGGGGTTGGCGTCCTTGTTGGCCACGATGTCAGGGTGGATCAGGCCGGCCGCGAAGAGCTTGGTCATGAACTCGATGTGCTGTTCGAACTCGGGGGTCTCGTACTTGTAGATCAGGGTGCCGTCGGACTGCTTGCGCCACTCACGCGGTGAGCCGAACGCCCGCTGGATCTCCTGGGAGCCCAGCACCGTGCCGAAGCCGAGCGCCCAGCGCTTCTTCTTCGGGTCGGTGAGCGTCTTGCCCATGGTGAGCAGGTCGTCGGCACTGGCCGGCAGAGGCAGCCCCAACTCGTCGAGGATGTCCTTGCGCGCGAGGGTGAGGAATGGATAGGGGGAGTTCTGCCAGGGGATGCCCTGCAGCACGCCGCCGTACACGCCGTACTCCCAGGCGGCGGTGTCGTAGGCGGCGAGAAGCGGGTACGCCTTGGCCTTGTCGCCGGCCAGGTAGGGGGACAGGTCGGCGAAGAGCTTGTTGGCGGCCTCGGTGAAGTGCGCGATCTTGACGGCCTCCCAGCCGGGAACGCAGATCATGTCGGGCACGTCGCCGCTGGTCAGCACGGCGTTGAGCTTGTCGGCATACGTCATGCCATCTTGGATGCTGAACCGGACGACTCCGCCGAGTCGCTGGTTGACGGCGTCGTAGTACGAGTTGTGACCAAGGCCCGGCGGCACCTTGCCCCACAGGGGGGTCATCGCGGTGATCTCCTTGCCGCTGGTGATCGGCCTCTCGGTGACCGCCTGCGCGAAGCTCGCCGGGCGGGACAGGAATCCGGGGTCGACGAACTCGGCGCCCGGGAGGTCCGGGGTGACGCCGGGCACGTTGAACGGAACGCGGTTCGGCACCAAGGCTTTCAGCTTGTCGGCGGCGACCGCGGTGCCCTTCGGCAACTCCTTCTTGGCGGCGCATCCGGTGATGCCACCGGCTGCGGCCACCAGGGCTCCGGCGCCCACCAGGCCGAGGAACCCGCGGCGGTTGGGAGGGGTGCCGGCGGTCACGCCGCCGGAAGGAGCCGTCACGGCGCGCTCCGGTGGTGGGGACGGGCAGCAGAGGTCAGGTCGGCTGCGAGGGGTGTCACGGCAGGTTCCCTTCGTTTCGTTCGTATCAGCGGGCGCCGGTTGTCAAGGGTGTTGGCAGAGGGAGCTCCGAGGTAGAGTTAGTTCGTCTTACGACCAAACAAATTAGCCGAGGGTGACCTACGCCACAAGGGAGGGCCACAGGCGTTCCCCCGGGTGGCGGTCACAGATTGATGACGCGGCGCGACGAGGGAGCACAGGGGCGAGGTATGACCACCTGCTCGACGATGCGGCATGATGAGCCCACCGGGGCTCAGCGGGAACGGGGCTGATTTTGATCAATACGCACACCGGCCCTCAACCGGCGGACTTCGCCGACGTCAGGGCCGCCAACCTCGCGGTCGTGCTGCGGTTCGTACGGGAGAACGCGCCCTGTTCCCGGGCGGACATCGCGGCGTCCACCGGGCTCAACAAGGCGACCGTGTCGAGCCTGGTCGCCGACCTCGTCGACCGGCGACTGCTTCGCGAGACCGGCCTCACCGAGAACCGCGTGGGCCGTCCCGCGACCATGCTGGTCCTCGACGGCTCGCCGTACGCCGCGATCGGCATCGAGGTGAACGTCGACTACCTGACCGCCGTGGCCGTCGACCTCTCGGGCACCGAGCTGCTGTCGTGGCGGCGCTCCTTCGCGGGCGCGACGGCGACGCCCAACCAGGCCGTCGCCGCCGTGGCCGCGCTCGCCCGGCGGGTGCTCAACCGCATGGGCAAGGAGGCCCGCCAGGTGCTCGGCCTCACCGTCGCGGTGCCCGGCCTGGTCGACGTGAGCGGCTCGGTGCGCATCGCCCCGAACCTCGGCTGGCGCGACGTCGACCTGTCCGGTGACCTGGCCAAGGCGCTGCGCGATCCGGGCTTCCCCGTCCTGGTCGACAACGACGCCAACCTCGCCGTGCTCGCCGAGCACCGCTTCGGCCCGCACGGGGGAGCCGACGACCTCGTCTACCTCACCGGCGAGATCGGGGTGGGCGCGGGCGTCATCATGGACGGGCGGCTCCGCCGGGGCGGTCAGGGGTTCGCCGGGGAGATCGGCCACATCCAGATCGACCCATCGGGTCCCGAATGCCGCTGTGGCCGCCGGGGCTGCCTGGAGGCAGTCGCGGGCCTCGGCGCCGTGCTCCAGCACACCGCGCCGGACGCGACGCCCGCCGAGCTGGAGCCCGAGATCGACGAGGTCGCACGGCTGGCGCGGGGCGAGGACGCCGGGGTCCTCGACGCGCTCGCCACCGTCGGCGCCAACCTGGGCAGGGGCGTGGCGATCATCGCGAACGTGCTCAACCCCGAGGTCGTCATCCTCGGCGGGTACTACGTCGCGCTCGCGCCCTGGGTGCTGCCCGCCGCGCGGGAGGAGCTCGCGCGCCGCAGCTTCGCGCCGGACTCCGGGGGCACGCGCCTGGTCGTCTCCACCCTGGGCTACGGGGCGGCGGCCCTGGGCGCGGCGGCCCGCCTCCTGGACTCGATCGACTCCGGCCGGCTCCCCGCGCAAACCTGACCCGCGCAAACTGACCCGCGCAAACTGACCCGCGCAAACTGACCCGCGCAGGCGGTGGAACCGAGCCCTTGACCCGGGGGCGACAAACCGGCACTCTTCAGGAGAACCCCGATTTAACACCGCTGAAATCTTCGTATACCCCGTCGAAGCGCTTCGACAGACCTCCGCACGTCAACGGCGTCGAAGCGCTTCGACCGCCAGAGAACGTTCGGCATCGAAGCGCTTCGATACACCCCTCGGTGAGCGAAGGATGGTCCCCCCAGATGAACGAACCTGTGCCAGCCGCCTTCCGCGACCCCGGCAGGCCTCTCGCGGACCGGATCGCCGACCTCCTCGGCAGGCTCACCCTGGAGGAGAAGATCGGCCTGCTGCACCAGTACCAGGCGGCGGTGCCGAGGCTCGGGCTGGGCGCCTTCCGCACGGGCACCGAGGCCCTGCACGGTCCGGCGTGGCTCGGGCCCGCGACCGTCTTCCCGCAGGCGATCGGGCTCGCGAGCACCTGGGACCCGGAACTGGTGCGCAGCGTCGGATCGGCGACGGGCGACGAGGTGGTGGCCTTCCACCACAAGGACCCCGCCGGCGCCGGGCTCAACGTCTGGGCGCCCGTGGTGAACCCGCTGCGCGACCCGAGGTGGGGACGCAACGAGGAGGGGTACTCCGAGGACCCCTGGCTGACCGGCGTCATGGGCACCGCCTACGCCCGTGGCCTGCGCGGCGACCTCCCGACCATGAAGACCGCGCCCACGCTCAAGCACTTCCTGGCGTACAACAACGAGGCCGACCGGTGCGTCACCTCCAGCGGCCTGCCGCCCCGGGTGCTGCACGAGTACGAGCTCAGGGCCTTCCGCCCGGCGATCGAGTCCGGCGCCGCCGTGTCGCTGATGCCTTCCTACAACCTCGTCAACGGCCGCCCGGCCACGCTGAGCCCGCTGATCAACGACCTCGTGCGGTCCTGGACGGACGAGGACCTGCTGGTGGTCAGCGACGCCCACGCGCCGGCGAACCTGACGGGCCCGCAGGCCTACTACGACGACCCGCCGGAGGCGTACGCGGCGGCGATCAAGGCGGGGCTGGACAGCTTCACGCAGGACGACGACCGGCCGGGCGACACCCTGAACCACATCAGGAAGGCGCTGGACCTCGGCCTTCTGGAGGAGCGGGACGTCGACACCGCCGTCCGTCACGCGCTGGCGATCCGGTTCCGGCTCGGCGAGTTCGACCCCGCGACGCCGTACGACGACATCACCGAGGAGGTGGTGAACCGCCCCGAGCACCAGGCACTGGCGCGGCGGGCCGCCACGCGGTCGATCGTGCTGCTGAAGAACGACGGCATCCTGCCGCTGGGGGAGCCCGCGCGGATCGCGGTCATCGGGCCGCTCGCCGACACCCTCATGGAGGACTGGTACAGCGGGACGCTTCCTTACGCGGTGACGGCGCGCGCCGGGCTCGCCGAGCGGTGCGTCACCGAGTTCCGCGAGGGCGTCGACCGGGTGGCCCTGCACGCCGCGGGCGGGTACGTGGCGGCAGGGGAGGACGGAGGCGCGCCCCTCGCGGTCAGGCCCGCGTGCGAGGCGCGGGCCACCTGGTTCGACCTGTTCGACTGGGGCGGCGGCGCGTACGCGCTGCGGGCGGTCGCCAACGGCCGGTACGTCTCGGCCGGCGACGACGGCCTGCTCGTCAACGACCAGCCCGGTCCGAACGGATGGGAGGTGCGCCAGACCTTCCGGCTGGACGAGCGGCCCCGGGGCGCCCTGGCGCTCCGCCACATCTCCACCGGCCGCCATGTCGGTCTGGCGCAGGACGGCACGCTGCGGCTGACCGACGACCCGGACGCGGCGGCCGTCCTGACGCTGGAGCTCGTCGAGAGCGGCGCCCAGGCCGCCGCCGAGCTGGCCGCGAGCGCCGACGTGGCCGTGGTGGTCGTCGGGGACCACCCGCTGGTCAACGGCAGGGAGACCGAGGACCGGGCCGGACTCGGGCTGCCGCCGGCCCAGGAGGCGCTGGTCAAGGCCGTCCACGCGGCCAACCCCGACACCGTGCTGGTCATCAGCAGCGGTTACCCGTTCGCGGTGACCTGGGCCGAGGAGAACGTGCCCGCGATCGTGTGGTCGTCGCACGGCGGGCAGGAGTACGGCCACGCGCTCGCCGACGTGCTGTTCGGCGACGAGGACCCCGGGGGCAGGCTGACCCAGACGTGGTACCGCTCGGCGCGCGACCTGCCCGACCTGTTCGACTACGACATCATCGCCACCGACTCGACCTACCTGTACTACCGGGGCACGCCGCTCTACCCCTTCGGGCACGGGTGCGGCTACACGCGCTTCGCGTATGCGGACCTGCGGTTGTCGGCGGCGACGGTGGGGCCTGGCGACGTGCTGACGGTCACCGTCACCGTCACCAACGCGGGGACGCGGCCGGGGACCGAGGTCGTCCAGCTCTACACCCACCAGCGGCGCTCCCGCGTCAAGCAGCCGCTGCGCCGGCTCCGCGGCTTCGAGCGGGTACGGCTCGCGCCCGGCGAGAGCCGTACCGTGACCATGGCCGTCGAGGTGGCGGACCTGGCGTTCTGGGACGTCACCCGGGGCCGGTTCGTGGTGGAGGACGCGCCGCACAAGGTGCTGGTGGGCCGGTCCGCGCGCGACATCCGGCTCTGCGGGCGCTTCACGGTGGCCGGCGAGCGCATTCCCCCGCGCGATCCCTACGCCCGCCCTCTGGACGCGGCGGACAACGACGAGTACGACGGAATCGTGCTCCGCGACGCCGGCCGGGTGACCGGGGACGCCGTCCAGGGGACCGACCCCGGCGGGTGGATCGCCTTCCGTGAGGTCGACTTCGCCGGTGGGGCCGCTGCGTGCGAGCTGACGGTCGCCAGCACCGAGGGTGGCGTGCTGACGCTGCGGCTCGACGATCCGCTCTTCGGGGAGGTCGTGGGCGCCGTGTCGGTGGCACCATCGAGGAGCAGGTACGACCTCGTCGGCATCGAGTGCCCGCTGACCGGTGCCGCCGGGGTGCATGATCTTTATGTCGTGTTCGAGAACGAGGGGGTCACGGTGAGCGAGCTGGCCTTCACACCGGCACCCGCCGAGAAGACAGCACGGAGAACCGCGGAGGCAGCCGCGCGGGGAGCCACGGGGGGCGCTCGTTGAGAACGGTCACCATCGCCGACGTCGCCAGGCACGCCGGAGTCGCCGTCAGCACGGTGTCGTACGTGCTGAGCGGCAAGCGGGCGATCTCCGCGACCACCAGCCAGCGCGTCATGCGCAGCGTCCGCGCCCTCGGCTACCACCCGAACGCGGGGGCCAGGGCGCTCGCCAGCAAGCGGTCGAACGTGATCGCGCTGGTCCTGCCGTTGCGCGCGGGCATGCATCTGCCCGTTCTCATGCAGTTCGCCACCTCGGTGGTGACCACAGCACGTCAGTTCGACCACGACGTGCTGCTGATGACCGCTGACGAGGGCCCCGACGGGCTCAGGCGCGTCGCCGCGAGCGCGCTCGTGGACGGGCTGGTGCTCATGGACGTGGAGATCCACGACCAGCGCGTGCCGCTGCTGCGCGAGCTGGGGGAGCCCAGCGTGCTGATCGGGTTCCCGGCCGACGCCTCCGGGCTCACCTGCGTGGACCTCGACTTCGCGCGGGCGGGCGCCGTCTGCGCCGACCACCTCGCCTCGCTCGGCCACCGGGAGATCGCGCTGCTCGGCGCACCGAACGTCGTCTACAAGCGCGGCACCGGGTACGCCGAGCGCACCATGGAGGGCTTCGCCGAGGCCGGTCAGGGGCACGGCATGACGACGATCGCCTGGCCGTGCGAGGAGAGCTTCGACGAGGTGTGCGCGACCGTGAAGGAGCTGCTGGAGCGGCATCCCGGCCTCTCCGGGCTGGTGGTGCACAACGAGGCGGCGGTCGGGCACGTGCTGGGCGCGCTGCGGGTGCTGGGCAGGCGGGTGCCGGAGGACATGTCGGTGGTGGCGATCTGCCCCGACGACGTCGCCGAGCGGGCCAGCCCGCCGCTGACCTCGGTGCTGATCCCCGCCGCCGACGTCGGGTACCAGGCGGTGCGGCTGCTGATGGCCAAGCTGGAAGGCGTTGACGTCCCCGGCTCGACCCTGCTCGAACCCCGCCTCGCCATCCGCCAGAGCACCAGAAGAACCGGCGACGGGCCGAACTGAGGGCCAGTTCGCGCCGCACCGGCCCTTCTCGGGAACAGCGCGGGCACGTCGATCGGCCGGGGCGCGTGGCCGACGGGCCCGTCCAGGCCGTCGCCGTCGCCGCGGGTGTCAGTGACCGAGGCCGGCCTCGCGGGCCTGGACGATGGCCTGGGCCCGGTCGGCGACCTGGAGCTTGGCGAAGACGTTCGACACGTTGTTGCGCACGGTCTTCGGCGCCAGGAACAGGCGCTCGGCGATGCGCTGGTTCGACAGCCCCGCCGCGATGAGGTCGAGCACCTCCCGCTCGCGGGCCGTGAGCTGCGGGAACGGCATCTCCCTCGGTGGCTGGGCGGTGACCAGCCTGGCGAAGTAGCGCGTCACCCGCCCGGCCAGCGCAGGACCGAAGATCACCTCGCCGCTGGCGACGGCCGTGATGGCGCGCAGGATCTCGGTCTGGTCCGCGCCCTTGAGCAGGTACCCGCGCGCGCCGGCGAGCATGGCGGCGAAGACGCTCTCGTCGTCCTCCTGCATCGTGAGCACGAGCACGCCGGTCTCCGGGCGTTCCGTGACGATGCGCTGGGTGGCCTTGACGCCGTCGAGCCGGGGCATCCGCAGGTCCATCACGACGACGTGCGGGCGGAGCTCGGCGGCGAGGGCCACCGCCTCCTCCCCGTCGGCGGCGGTCCCCACCACGTCGACGTCTCCGGTGGAGGCGAGCATCATGCTCAGGCCGTCCCGGTAGACGGGGTGGTCGTCGGCGAGAAGCACCCGGGGGATCATCGCGACGCTCCGGGGGGCACGAGGGTTTCGCCGGTGGGGCTCATCGGGACGCTTCCGGCCCGCGCGGGCAGGACCGCGTGGACGCGGGTGCCGCCGGTCTCGACGGCGGTCACCGTGCACCGGCCGCCGAGCTCCTCGGCCCGCTCGCGCATGCCGAGCAGGCCCACGCCCACCAGAGCGCCCGGCCGGACGCCCCGGCCGTCGTCGACCACCTCGGCCTCCAGCTCGCTTCCGGTCATGGTCAGGCGGACCTCGCAGTCGGTGGCGCCCGCGTGCCGGGCCACGTTGACCAGAGCTTCGCAGACGATGCGGTAGGCCGCCACCTCGGTCGCGGCGGGCAGACATGTCAGGTCTCCCCGCGCGTCGACGCGCACGGCGAGGCCGCCCTCCCGGAACCGGGTGCCCTCCTGCCGCAGCGCCTCGGCGAGGCCGAACTGGTCCAGGGCCGGCGGGCGCAGGCCGTGGACGAGGCGCCGCACGTCGCCGAGCACCGTGGCCAGGTCCCCTCTGACCTGGTCCAGCGCGTCCCGTGCGGCGCCGGCGTCCCGCACGGTCAGGTTGCGCGCGGCCTCGATCTTCAGCGCGGCGGCGGCGAGCGTGGGGCCGAGCCCGTCGTGCAGATCCCTCCGCAGCCTGCGCCGCTCCTCGGCCACCCCGGTGACCATGCGCTCGCGGCTGTGCTGGAGCTCCTCGGTCAGCGCCGTCGCCCGTACGGCGGCGGCGGCCTGCCGTACGACGTCGGCGAGGAGCCGCTGGTCGGACTCGGATGGCGGCGCGCCCGCGCGCGGCACCAGCGTGAGCCGCCCGATCGAGGCCTCACGGTACGCGAACGGGAGGACCACCACGTCGGCGCGCGGGGAGCCGTGCTCGACCACGACGGTCCTGCCGTCCGCGCGGTCCAGCTCGACCCGTACGTACGGGGAGCGGAACGACGCCGACACCGCCCTGGCCACCTCCAGCAGCAGCTCGTCGGGCCCGACGGACTCCTCCAGCCGCCGGGCCAGCGCGGAGACCACGTCGTACGGCTCGGCCCGCCCGGTGAGGACGCGGCTCACCCACCGTCGCGTGCGCGCGCGCAGCGGGGCGTAGACGATCGCGACCACGGCCGCCGCGAGGACCGCCGCGACCGGCTCGTCGATGAGCGCGCCGAGGCCCACGAAGACGGGCACGTCGATCGCGACGACCGCGACCGCGAGGCTGCCGTACAGGAGGGTCCAGCCGAGCACCGGATCGATGTCGTACAGCCGGTAGCGTCCCACCGCCACCAGGACGGCCGCGGCGACCGCGAGCAGCGAGACGACGAAGGTGAGGTCCAGCGGCAGCCCGTCGACCACGAGCGGCGTCAGGATCAGGACCCCGTTCAGCAGCGCCGCCAGCAGCATCCAGCGAAGCTGCGCGCGGCGGATGCCCGAGGACCCCCAGAACCGCCGGACGAACGCCGCCACCGGCACGAAGAAGCTCAGCACCAGCAAAGCCGGGGTGAGGGCGATGGCGGCTCGCCAGACCTGGCCGGGGACGGGCGGAAGCGGGAGACCGCTCCCCGGCAACGGCCCTCCCGCGGAATGGGTCTCCCAGGGGGCAGTGAGGAAGACCAGGACGGCCAGACCGGTGGCGCCGAGCGAGAGCGCGGCGGCCCACCGCCAGCGCGGTGACGGCAGCCGGCCGTCGGGGAAGAACAGCAGGACCAGGGGCACGACCAGATTCAGCAGCGGCCCCAGCCGCGCTCCGGCGAACACCGCGGGCAGGGTCAGCGGCAGCGTCCCTCCGTGCCGGCTCAGCGACAGCACCGCGTACGCCGCGGCGAGGCCGTTGGCGCTCGCCACCACACCGCCGACGAGCAGCAGCCAGGTCATGAGGTGGCGGGGCAGGCGCATGGCGAGGACCCACCCGGTGACCGCGAGGGCCACGCCGGGAACCGTCGAGGACCAGACGGCCCAGTTGAGAGGATCCGGCCGCGTCACCGGTCCTGTCACCACGTCCGCCCAGGTGGCGAGCGCGGCGGCGGCGACGCACAACGCCGCGACCGTCGTCGCGCCCATCGGCGGGCGACGGTGCGCGCCAGAGATGCCGGACATGCTGAGCAGCGTGCCATAAGTCGGTCTCGCTGACACGGGAGCGGCGTCCCGCTCCACCCGGGACACCGGTCCCCGGTGGTCCGGGAGGATCGAGGACTCCTGGCGCGGCTTCGCTCCCTGGGCGCCCGGGACGCCGGGCGGAGACGGTGGTCCTCCGACCGAACAAGGAGGACCACCATGTCCGTTCGCGTGATGCGAAGCAACGTCAACCCGGACGACCCCGCCGCACCGCGGCCGGAAGTGGAACCGTCGCGGATCCGAGTCGCCGGGCTGCTCCTCGCCGTGGGGGCGGCGGCCTGGGCGACCGGCATCGTCGTCGTGGGCGACAAGATCAAGGAGGGTATCCAGACGCTCGACACGGTCACCGGGATGCTGTTCGTCGTGGGGGTCTTCGCCCTGGTCTGGGTGGTGCTCGCCACCCGGGGGACGGGCCGGCGGTGGGGGCGGGTGGTCCCCTGGGGGCTGCTGGTGCTGCTGCCCGGCGCGTTCCTGCTGAACGCGCTCTCCTTCGGTTACGCGACCCACGACGACCTCCCGCTCGCGCTCATGATCCTCGACGCCTGCTGGCCGCTCAGCCAGCTCGGGATGCTGGCGCTGGGCGTCGCCGTCGCCGTGACCGGCCGCTACGAGGGGCTGACGCGCTGGCTGCCGCTGCTCGCGGGACTGTGGTTCCCGGTGTCCGTGGTGGCGGAGATCTTCGGGGGTTCCGTCGTGTCGACCTACGTCAGCGCGGCGTGGCTGCTGGGCACCTACGCCCACATCGGGCTCCGCCTCGCCCTGCGGCCGGCCCTTTGAGCGGCGATACCGTCACTTTCGGTATCACACGAAATCGCACGGGCGTCGCCCCCGGCCGGAGAGACACTCGCTTTCCGGTCGAGGCGACGCGATTTCCGGGCGAGCCGGACTAACGGGAACAGGGGGTTATGTCGGGGAATCTCCGCGCGCGGCGGTCGTCATTTCCCGGAGGTCGTCACCGGCTCGTAATCGAGCACGACGACCCCCGAATCGCAGATGACCGTGTCGACGAGCTTCAGCTCGTTCTCGTCGTATCCGTCGAAAATGGAATCGGCGCCGGAGCCCCCGAGCGTGACAGGATGGACCCAGAGGCGGAACCGGTCGACCAGGCCGAGTCTCATCAACTCGCGCACGACGCTGACGCTGCCGTAGACGAGGATGTCATCGCCCGGCTCCTTCTTCACCCGCGCCACCTCGTGCGCGATGTCGCCCTTCGCCAGGGTCGCGTTGTTCCAGGTGAGAGGCTCCTTGAGGGTGCTGGAGAACACGATCTTGGGGATCTCGTTCATGCGGTCGGCGAACCCGGAGTCGTCGGTCATGGACGGCCAGGAACCGGCCATGATCTCATAGGTGACTCGTCCGAGAAGGAGAAGATCGGCTGCGAACAGCTGGTCGATGGCGTACTTCCCGGTTTCCTCACCGAAACGGTCGGTAACCCAGGCCATGTCCCCTTTAGGACCCGTGGCGAAGCCGTCGAGGGTCGCGAACATGGACACGATTATCTTTCGCATGGGATCTCCTTGTGACTGCGTTCGGGCAATCCAATATATGGATGTGCGTGGCCTCCTTTAAACGCTTTCCCGGGTCCCGCTCTAGTGCGATGTCTTCTATATCGGTTAATGTCGCCTGCTCTCGAAGAAGCGTTTCCGAACAGGTGACTACCCCACCACCGAACGCGGTAACTTTCTAGAAGAAATAAATTGTCGGTGGACGGCGGGCGGGATCCAGTCCGGCGCCGGTGGTGTCGGTGTCCGGCGCTCAGCCGGCGTCGGTGTCGGTGGTGGTCTTCCGTCCGCCGGCGACCAGGCGGTCACGCTTGTCGGCGGGGGCGGAGGGAGCGTCGCCGGGGCCCTCGGCAGGGGTCGCCTCCGCGCCGCCCGCGGGCCGCGCCGGACGGCGGGGCCGCGTCTTGCGCGGGGCGGTGGCCTCGCCGGCGTCGCCGGCCCCGGCCTTCTCCTCGGGGAACGTCACCGGGCCCTTCGGGGGTGTCTTGACGTCGGCGTCGGCGGGCGCGGCGTCCTTGGGCGAAGTGGTCTCGCGTGAGGTCTCCCGCCACGAGGAGATCACGTCGTCCGCCTCGGCGTCGGCGGCCATCTCGTCGGCGGCCTCCGCCTCGCGCCGCCGGATGACGACCAGGTGGTCGATGGACAGCCGCCCGGCCCCGACGACGGCCAGCAGCACCGACGCCGCGCCGAGCGCGACGATGAGGTTGATGTCCCCGCCGGTCAGCGGGAGGCCCGTGTCACCGCTCACCAGCACGAACACGGCGAGCGCCTCGACGAAGAGTATGAGCCCGCAGGCCGGAACGGCCAGGCCGGCGACCAGGAGCGCCCCGCCGATGAGCTCGATGAGCATGGTCGCGGCGGCCCAGATGCCGGGCCCGGGAGCGTCCATCTTCGCGAACTGCTCGCTCGTCGCGGTCAGCCCGAACTCAAGCTTGTGCCAGCCGTTCGCGAAGAAGATGCCGCCGACGCCCAGGCGGGCGGCCAGCGAAGCGAGATCCTGGAAGGTTCGTCTCACGGTTGCCATTCTCCCGGGGTCGGTCCGCGTTGCACAGACAATTGCCCTGTATCGCTTTCGTCATGCGCGAGTGGAGCCGCGACGTGGCAGCAGGAGCACGGCGGCGAGCGCGGTGAGACCCAGCAGCGCGACGCTGACCAGGACGGTCGAGTGGAGCGCCGTGACGAACGCGGCCCGCGCGGCCTCCATCAGCGCGCCGCCGGTGGGCCCGCCGACCTTTCCGGCGACGTGGGCGGCAGAGGCGAGCGACTCCCTGGCCTGTCCCATCGCGTGGGGCCCGACCCCGGGCACGGTGCCCACGGACGGCGCGTACACGATCGTGGTGATCGTGCCGAGCACGGCGACCCCGAGGCCGGCGCCCAGCTCGTACGCCGTCTCCTCGATCGCGGCGGCTCCGCCGGCGCGCGACTCGGGAGCGGACGCCATGATCGTGTCGGAGGCGGCGAGCAGCGCGACCTCCACGCCGAAGCCGATGCCGGCGAAGCACAGGCAGAGCATGAGCGGGTGCTGCTCGGTGCCCCAGGCGATGGTGGGCGCCAGGGAGAGCCCCGCGAGGGCGAGGCCGCCCGCCATGGTCGCGCGCAGGCCGAGACGTCGCAGGATGTGCGCGGCGCAGAGCCCGCCCGCGATGGCCGCGACCATGAGGGGGAGCATGCGCACACCGGCCCGCAGGGGACTGTCCCCGAGGACCAGCTGGAGGTACTGCGCGAGCATCAGCTCCAGGCCGACCAGCGCGAACACCGAGAGCAGCACGCACACGACCCCGACCGCGAAGCCGCGCTGGGCGAACAGGCCGATGTCGAGCAGGGGATGGGCGAGCCTGCGCTGGCGGGCGGTGAACCACGCGAGCAGCCCGGCGCCCGCGACGAGGATCATGATCGCGGGGCCGGGGCCCAGCGTCGCGCCGTGCCCGGCCTCCTTCAGGCCGAAGGCGAGGAACAGGATGCCGAGGGTCGAGAGCACCGCGCTCGGCGCGTCCCATCGGTGGCCCGGGTTCCCCGGCGACTCCGGCAGCAGGCGTACGGCAAGGGGCAGCGCCACCACGAGCAGCGGCACGTTGATCAGGAAGACCGCGCCCCACCAGAAGTGCTCGATCAGGACGCCCCCGACCAGAGGGCCGACGGCGGCGCCACCGGCGGCGACCGCGCTCCACACGCCGAGGGCGATGGCGCGCTCGCGGCGGTCGGTGAAGACCTGCCGGATGATCGACAGCGTGGCCGGCATGATCATCGCCCCGCCGACGCCGAGGAGCGCCCGGGAGGCGATCAGGGTGAGCGGGGTGCCCGCGAAGGCCGCCGACAGTGAGGCGACCCCGAAGACCACGTAGCCCGCGAGCACGAAGCGCCGCTTGCCGTACCTGTCGCCGAGCGTGCCGAAGGTGACCAGGAGCGGGGCCACGACGAGCGAGTAGACGTCGATGATCCACAGCAGCTCGACCGCCGACGGCTCCAGCGCGGCGGTCAGGGCGGGCACGGCGATGTGCAGCACCGTGGCGTCCACGGCGATCAGCAGCAGGCTGAAGCAGAGCAGCGCCAGCACCGACCACCGGCTTCTCCGGCGGTCCACGGTCGTGCCCTCAAGACGGACGCCCGGCCGGGTGCCCAAAACGGTCATGGGCCCTCAAATGGACTCGACCTGCTGAACATGCGTGGCAGCTTAGGCCAATCTCGGGTGATTCCTCAGGAGCTTGCCACAACGGCCGAGGACCGCCGGCGCGCGGCATGCCGGAGGGTCGCGATCCACGATCTCCAGGGGCCCCTGGGATGGGTGATCAAGCTGGGGCGCCGCCGGCCTCTCTAGAGAGCTATAGGTATATGTCCGACATCTAGGCAACCGGTGATCCGCAACGGACCATGACGGCGTGGGGAACGCCAGCGAGTCAGATCCCTCTCCGGTGCCACCCCCGCGAGACCGCTCCGATCCCCGGGCCTGGTGTGTGGTCGCCGTCGCGAGACTGGCGCGCGATCAGCCCGAGGGGGCGCTGGAGGCCGCCGGCGAGGCGGTCGAACGCGACCCCGAGGGCGAATGGGGGCATCGGCTGGTGAGTCTCGCCCTTGAACGCCTCGGCCGCGACTCCGAGGCGGTCGTCGCGGCCCAGGACGCCGTCCGGCTCGCACCCGGCTCCTGGGCCGCGCGGCTGAGGATGGGCTCGATGCTCCGCAGGCTCCCCGGCCGGTGGCGGGACTCCTGGGCCCACGCGCGGCAGGCCGTGCGGTTCGCCCCCGAGCAGCCCGACCCGCACGTCCTCATCGGCGACCTCGCCCTGCTGCGGGGCGATCACGAGCAGGCGGCCATGGCCTACCGGGCCGCGCTGCGCAGGGACGACGGGCACCCGGGCGCGCGGATCAACCTCGGCCTGACGTTCCTGCGGTGGGAACGGCCCCGCGACCACCACGATCCCACGTGGACGGTCGACCCCAGGGAGACCGGCCGCTCCCGCCGCGCCCTGGAGGTGTGGGCCCGGCAGGTACGGGCGCTCATGGCGATCTCCCTGGCCGTCGTCACCGTCCTGGCCTTCTGGTACGACCTGCGCGTGGAGGCGCTCGCCGGCGGCGCGGCCGTCATGGTCCTGGTGCTGGTGGCGACCGTACGGCAGGCCAGAAGGATCACGGTGTGGAAGTACGTGCCAGGGATGCTCGCGCGCGACCTGTGGCTCTCCGTGGCCGTGTCGGTCACCTTCCTGGTGGTGGCGGCGTACGTGGCGGCGCTGGCCACCCTGCCTGCCTGGTCGCTCGCGGGCGAGGTCGTCCCGCTGGTCGCCTCCGCCACCGCGCCCACCGTGGTCCGGTGGGAGGACGTCGTCGGCGGGTTCTGGGCCGGGCTGCTCGGGCTGGTGCTCTTCAACGGGGTGGCCGTGCTGGTCCTCCGGGCCTTCACCGAGGCGTGGCGGGGCAGGCCCGTACGGGCGCTCGCCGAGTTCACCGCCGTCCCGCCCGAGCGGGTCGCGCGGCGGAACACCGGCGTGACCCTGTGGATCGTCGCCGCGCGCCTGTGGTTCCTGGTGGCGGTGCTCGCCGTGCTGGCCGTGCTGCCCCTGGTGGCCGCCGAGCGCCGGGCCGCGCTGGCGGGGGTCTGCGTCCCGGTCGCCATGTTGTACGTGCGCGGACGGGGCGGGCTGCGGTCACGGACGCGCGAGATCCTTCGCGCCGACTGGTGGCTGGCGGTGGCGCTGGCGTTCCTGTTCGTCGCCTCCGCCGCGCTGGTGGTGGCGGGAGCCGTACCCGCGCTCGGCCTGGCCCCCCGGCTCGGCGAGCGGGCGTGGTGGACGGTCGCGGGAGCGCTCCTCGTCGTGGTGCTCGCGTTCGTGGCACGGGCCGCGCGCGCCTGGTGGCGGGGGTCGGCCGGGCCGTGGCGGGCGTCCCTGATCCTCTGCGAGGGATGCGGTCCCCGCCTGCCCGGCGAGGTCGGCCCGTCCGTCGCGCTCAGCCCCGAGGTGCGGCGGGCCTTCACGTACTCCCGCAGCGTCGTGCTGTCCTACACCGACGCCGGGGGCCCGCGCACGCTCGCCGTCGGGGCCGTGACCTCGGTGAGCGCGTCGGGAGAGCTGCGCCTGATCGCCGCCGAGGAGGCGTGGGCCGCGGCGGAGCGCGATCCGCGGGTGGCCGTCTTCGTCGCCGACCCGATCGAGCGGCGCTTCTGGGCAGAGGTCCGCGGGATCGCCCTCGCCGACCCCGCGGAGGACGTGCTGCGGGTGACGCCCAAGCACGTCCTCGTCGGCGAGTACCCCGGCCGCCACGAGGCCCGCAACTCCCCCCGCAGACCCTGACCCTCCGCCGCCACGCAGCCCGCGCGGACCCCGATCCTCCCGCGGCGGCGAGGCCCCGGCCCGCCGGTAAGCGCGGTGCCGCGCGTGTCCCCGCCCGTCGGGGGCTCCTCTCCGTAGGGACCTCGCGGCGCGTTGTGAAGGGCACGGGCCCGGGGACGCGCGCGTGGGCCCTTGGTGCGGTATAACCGGGAGGCGACCGGGGAGGCAAAATGCGGGACTCCGACAGGGCCCGGCCGGCGGGGCGCGCCGCGGCCCGTGATGCGTTCGAGCATGTCCGACTACGTTATTTCCAGCTTTCCCGTACCACGAGACGGGTCATGTTCGCGGCCGTCCTCGTCGGGGCCCTGATCATCGCGGTCGTCCTCGGCTGGTCGCCCTTCTCGACGTTCCTCACCACCCTGTTACTTCTTGGTTTCGCCGAGCTGACCCTGCGCTTCCCCCGCGCCGCCGCGACCGTGGTCGTCCTGCTGGCGTGGTCGTGCGTGATGGTGGTCATGGGCGGCTACGTGCAGCCGCATTCCGCGCTGCCCACCCTGTTCATCCTGCTCGGCGTGCTGACCGGGGTCGCCGCCCACCTGATCAGGTGGGTGACGCCCTGGGTGACCACGCTCGCCGCCCTCGGCGCGGCGGCCATGGTCACCTTCGCCGTGGCCACGTTCTCCGCCGACGGCGCCGTCTGGGCGGCGTACGGCGTGGCCGCCGCCGTCCTGGCCTACCGCCTCGTCCAGGCGAGCCAGGCGCGCCGCAGGCTCACTGCCGCGCAGGCGCAGGCGTCGTCCGCCCAGGCCAGGCAGCGTGTCAGGGAAGGCGGCGGCGAGCGCGACGGCCTGCCCGAGCGCGGCACGCCCCCGCCGATCTCCGTCGAGGAGGCCCTCGGCGAGCTCGAAAGCATGATCGGCCTGGAGCCGGTCAAGGAGCAGGTTCGCTCGATCGCGGCCTCGATCGAGGCGTCCCGGCTGCGCGCCGAGGCCGGGTACTCCACCGGGCAGCCGATGCGCCACTTCGTCTTCGTGGGCCCGCCGGGCACGGGCAAGACCTCCGTGGCGCGCACGGTCGCCAAGATCTTCTACGCGTTCGGCCTGCTGGAGACGCCCTTTGTCGTCGAGGCGCAGCGGGCCGACCTGGTCGGCGAGTACCTCGGCGCCACGGCCATCAAGACCAACGAGCTAATCGACCAGGCGCTCGGCGGGGTGCTGTTCGTCGACGAGGCGTACAGCCTGATGAACTCCGGCGAGGGGCAGCCCGACCGGTTCGGCGCGGAGGCCGTGCAGACCCTGCTCAAGCGCGCGGAGGACGACCGCGACCGGCTCATCGTCATCCTGGCCGGCTACGAGAAGGAGATGACGACCTTCCTCGGCTCCAATCCCGGCCTGTCCTCGCGGTTCTCCACCCGGGTCAAGTTCCCGGGCTACTCGCCGTCCGAGCTGCTGCGCATCACCGAGGTGCTGCGGGCGCGTCGGGGCGAGCGGCTGTCGCCGGACGCCCCTCCCGTGCTGCTCGGCCTGTTCGAGGACGTTCACCGCCGCGGGCTCACCGACGAGCTGGGCAACGCGCGGTTCGCCCGCAGCCTGGTCGAGGCGGCGGCCCAGGCCCGCGACGTGCGCGTGGTGGGCGCGGGCGGCTCTCCCAGCCGTGAGGATCTCGTCACCACGACGACCGCCGATCTCACCAAGGCGTTCTACGAGATCACCGCCAGGTTCCGCGGCTACCAGGCCACGCCGAGCCTGGAGGAGGCCCTCGCCGATCTCGACCGCATGGCCGGCCTCGAACCGGTCAAACGGCAGGTCCGGGCCATCGCGGCGCAGCTGCGGGTCGCGCGGATGCGCCAGGAGCAGGGGCTGCCGGCCCCGCCGCAGATGCGGCACTTCGTCTTCGTCGGGCCGCCCGGCACCGGCAAGACCACCGTGGCCCGCGTGCTCGGCCGCATCTTCGCCGCGCTCGGGCTGCTGTCGCGTCCCGACGTGGTGGAGGCCTCCCGCGCCGACCTCGTCGGCCAGCACCTCGGCGCCACGGCGATCAAGACCAACGAGCTGGTCGACCGCGCGCTCGGCGGGGTGCTGTTCGTCGACGAGGCGTACAGCCTGGTCAACAGCGGCTACCAGGGGGGAGACGCCTTCGGCGCCGAGGCCGTGCAGACCCTGCTCAAGCGCGCCGAGGACGACCGCGACCGCCTCGTCATCATCCTCGCCGGGTACGCCTCCGAGATGGAGCGCCTCCTTGCCACCAACCCCGGCCTGTCCAGCAGGTTCAACCAGCGCGTGGCGTTCCCGTCGTACAGCCCGGCAGAGCTCACCGAGATCGCGGGGCTGCTGGCGGAGCACTCGGGCGACCGCTTCGACGAGTCGGCCAAGCGCGACCTCGCCGATGTGTTCTCCTGGGTCTGCGCCGAGGGCCTGATCGACGAGCTGGGCAACGGCCGCTTCGCCCGCTCGTTGTTCGAGCGGGCCGCGCTGGGGCGCGACGTACGGCTCGCCGGGCGCGGCGGCACCGCGAGCGCCGAGGACCTCACTACGATCACCAGCGACGACGTGCGTACGGCGGTGGACGAGCTCGCCGACCGCTAGACCGGGCCCGCCCGTCGCCTGACAGGGCTCGCCACCGGCGATCGCCGGTGGCGATCGCGAGCGGCCGGGGCCGGGTACCTGGAGCCCTCGGAGCCGACACCTTGCCCGATTGGCCACTTTCTTGTCACCAGATGGTTACGTCGTGTAGCAGGATGGGCACGGAGGGTCGCGGTCCGCCCCTCGCGCGGGTCATCCGGCATGACGTGGCAATCGGGGGAAGGGGGGCGATGGCAGGGTTCCTGCTCCGCCGGTTGGTCAACTACGCGGTGTTGATCGCCGTCGCCACGAGCCTGGCGTACATGCTGGCCGCCACCGCGCTCAACCCGCGGTCCAACTACGAGGGGCGCACTCCCCGGCCGCCCGCCTCGGTGGTCGACGCCCAGCTCACGCAGTACAACCTGAACGACCACACCCCGCTGTTCGAGCGCTACCTCAGATGGGCGGGGGGAGTGGCGCACGGCGACTTCGGCAGGACGTGGAACGGCGACAGGGTCGACGCCGAGCTCCGGCGCCGGCTCGGCGTCACGCTGCGGCTGATCCTGCTAGGGGTGGTGCTCGGCAGCGTGGCCGGGGTGCTCATCGGGGCCTGCGCGGCGGTGAGACAGTACGGCTGGTTCGACCGGCTGTCCACCGTGGCCGCCTTCCTCGTGCTCGCGATCCCGACCGTCGTGCTGGCGAACATGCTGATCATCGGCGCGGTCTGGCTGAACGACCATCTCGGCACCCAGCTCTTCCTGGTCAGCGGCGAGGCCACCCCGGGCCTCGGCGGCGGCGCGGGGGCGGCGCTGCTCGACCGCGTCAAGCACCTCGCCCTGCCGACGCTCTCGCTCGCCGTCGGGCAGGTCGCCGTCTACAGCCGCTACCAGCGCAACATGATGCTCGACGTGCTAGACGCCGACTTCGTCCGCACGGCCATGGCCAAGGGGCTCCGCCGGCGCACGGCACTGGTCAAGCACGCACTGAGGACCGCGCTGATCCCTGCGGTCACCTACTTCGCGTTCACCTTCGGCTCGCTGCTGGTCGGCGCGACGATCACCGAGTCGGTCTTCGGCTGGCACGGCATGGGGGAGGAGCTCGTGGCCTCCATCCGCACCAACGACGTCAACATGGTCGCGGCGATCAGCTGCTTCGCCGCGCTGGCCGTGCTGCTCGCCTCGCTGGCCTCCGACGTGCTGCACGCCTTCCTCGACCCCCGGGTGCGGGTGGGCTAGATGATGACGCTGCCCGAGGAGGAGTTCGCCGAGGTCGAGGCGGAGGCCGAGCGCGTCCGCATCCCATCCAGGGCCCGGGTGGTGGCCGCGCGCTTCTTCCGCACCAGGCAGGGGCGGCTGGGCTTCGGCCTGCTGACGTGCATGTTCCTGCTGGCCTTCCTCGGCCCGCTGTTCTACCGCTGGTCCTACACCGACATGGACTTCACGGCGTTCATGCAGCCGCCCTCACCCGGCCACTGGTTCGGGACGCTCCAGACCGGGTCCGACGTGTTCGCCCTGACGCTGCGCGGGGCGCAGAAGTCGCTGATCGTCGGCCTGCTCGTCGCGGTGCTGTCGACCGGGGTCGCGGCGACGGTCGGCTCGTTCGCCGGCTACTTCCTCGGCTGGACCGACCGCACGCTGATGTGGGTGGCCGACCTGCTCCTCGTCCTGCCGGCGTTCCTGATCCTCGCCATCATGTCCCCGCTGTTCACCGGGGGGCGCTGGCTGCTGTTCGTGATCATGCTGGCGCTGTTCCTGTGGATGGTCACCTCCAAGATCGTGCGGGGGATGACCAAGGCGATCAAGGAGCGAGAGTACATCATGGCGGCGCGGTTCATGGGGGTGCCGCCCTCGATCATCATCTTCAGGCACGTCATCCCGAACCTGGCGTCTCTGCTGATCGTGGACGCGACGCTGAACGTCAGCGCCGCCATCCTCACCGAGACGAGCCTGTCGTACTTCGGGTTCGGCATCCAGCCGCCCGACGTCTCGCTCGGCAGCCTGATCGCCGACGGCGGAAGGACCGCGCTGTACGCCCCGTGGTCGTTCTGGTTCGCCGCGGGCGGCCTGGTCGTCATGATCCTCGCGGTCAACCTGATCGGCGACTCCCTGCGCGACGCCTTCGATCCCGGCGCCCGGAGGCCCAGGTGAGCGGCCGGCCGGTGCTGGAGGTGCGCGACCTGGAGGTGAGCTTCGGCGACGTCCGGGCCGTACGCGAGGTCAGCTACTCGGTCGAGGGGGGCGAGGTGCTCGGCGTCGTGGGCGAGTCGGGCGCGGGCAAGTCGGTCACCTCACTGGCGGTGATGGGCCTGCTGCCCCGGCACGCCAAGGTGACCGGCTCGGTGCTCCTGCACGGCGAGGAGCTGCTGGGCGCCTCCGAGAGGGATCTCGCCGCCTTCCGCGGCAGGACCATGTCGATGGTCTTCCAGGACCCGCTCTCGGCGATGACCCCGGTCTACCGCGTGGGAGACCAGATCGCCGAGGCCGTGCGCGTCCACCAGAGGGTGAGCCGCCGGCACGCGGCCGAGCGGGCCGTGGAACTGCTCGACCTGGTGGGCATCCCCAACCCCGGGCAGCGGGCCAGGGCCTTCCCGCACGAGTTCTCCGGGGGCATGCGGCAGCGCGCCATGATCGCCATGGCGATCGCCAACGACCCCGACGTCATCATCTGCGACGAGCCCACCACCGCGCTTGACGTCACCATCCAGGCCCAGGTCCTTGAGGTGCTGAAGACGGCCCAGCGCGAGACCGGCGCGGCGATCGTGCTGATCACCCACGACCTCGGGGTGGTGGCGGGCTTCGCCGACCGCGTGCTCGTCATGTACGCGGGGCGCGAGGTGGAGGTCGGCACCGTGCGCGACGTGTACTACCGCTCGCGCATGCCGTACACCATCGGCCTGCTGGCCTCGGTGCCCCGCGTGGACGCGGGCAAGGAGACGCCGCTCGTGCCGATCGAGGGCAATCCTCCCTCTCTGGCCGAACTGCCGCCCGGCTGCCCGTTCGAGCCTCGATGCCCGATGGCCGTCCCCGAGTGCGTGGCCGCCGAGCCGCCGCTGGCGGAGGTGGCTCCCGGTCACCGGGCCGCGTGCGTTCGCGCGCACGAGATCGGCTCGGCCCCCCCTCCGGACACCGCTCCGCCCCACGCCGTCCCGCCCGGCGTCGTCGCTGAGACCGGCGCCCCCCACGCCGTCCCGGCCCTCGCCGCGCCGCCCCCTGCCGTCCCCTCCGCCGTCCCGTCGTCGCCCGTACGGCCGCCACGTGAGCGGCGCGCCGTGGTGCTCCAGGTCGACGACCTGGTGAAATACCACCCCGTGATGAAGGGCGCGGTCTTCAGGCGCCGGGTCGGCACGGTCCGCGCCGTCGACGGCATCGGCTTCGACATCCGCGAGGGGGAGACGCTCGGCCTGGTGGGGGAGTCCGGGTGCGGCAAGACGACGGCGCTCATGGAGATCCTTGAGCTGTCCAGGCCCGAGCGGGGCCGCGTCGTCGTGTTCGGGCATGACACCGCCGGGCTGACCCCGCGCGACCGCATGGCCGTCCGGCGGCGCATGCAGGTCGTCTTCCAGGATCCCCTCGCCTCCCTGGACCCCCGCATGACCGTCCACGACATCGTGGGAGAGCCCCTGGCGGCCCACGGGTGCAAGGACATCGGTCCCCGGGTGCGTCGGCTGCTCAGGCTCGTCGGCATGGACCCGGCGGACGCCTCCCGCCACCCCCAGGACTTCTCCGGCGGCCAGCGCCAGCGCATCGCCGTCGCCCGGGCACTGGCCCTGCGACCCCGGCTGATCGTGCTCGACGAGCCGGTCTCCGCGCTCGACGTGTCCATCCAGGCCGGGGTGATCAACCTTCTCGAAGACCTCGGGCGCCGTCTCGGCCTGTCCTATCTCTTCGTGGCCCACGACCTGTCGGTGGTGCGGCACATCGCCGACCGCGTGGCCGTGATGTACCTCGGCAGGATCGCCGAGATCGGCCGGGTGGGCGAGGTGTACGGCTCGCCGATGCATCCGTACACCCAGGCGCTCCTGTCCGCCGTGCCGATCCCCGACCCCGACAAGGAGCGAGAGCGCCGCCGCATCCTGCTCGACGGGGACCTCCCCAGCCCCGCGAACCCCCCTTCGGGCTGCCGGTTCCGCACCCGGTGCCCCAAGTTCAAGGCCCTCACTGATGTGCGCCGGGTGCGCTGCGTCGAGGAGGAGCCCGAGGTCCGCCCGTTAGGGGACGACCACGGAGCCTCCTGCCACTACGCGGAGAAGCTCGACGTCGTTTAGCGGGCAATGCCGGACATAGACCTATATATAGGGAGGAAACGTGACTGTAGTCCGGAGGGGACGGCCGGGCGCGGGGGACGCGCGGGGAAGGGCCGGCGCGCCCTCGCCGATCGGCGCGCTCGCGCGCGGTCGCCGGGGCCCGCTGGCGGCCGTCGCCCTTGTCATCACCCTGTCCCTGTCCCTGTCGCTCGCGCTGACGGCCTGCGGGAGCGGCCGGGGCGGCGCGGGGGGCACGTCCACGGGGAAGGTCCCGCCGGCGATCAAGGCCTTCGACATCAACCAGATGCCCCGCGACCGGGTGAGGCAGGGCGGCGTCCTGCACTGGGGGCTCACCGAGTTCCCCACCCAATGGAACCTGAACCACGTCGACGGCAACCTCGCGGAGGTCAAGAAGGTCATCGACGCCCTGATGCCCGCCGCGTTCCGCTCCGACGAGAAGGCCACCCCGGTCCCGAACACCAACTACGTCACCGACGCCCGGGTGACGGCGACCAGCCCGCGTCAGGTGGTGACCTACACGCTGAACCGCAGGGCCCGGTGGTCCGACGGCAGGCCGATCACCTGGCAGGACTACGAAGCCCAGTGGAAGGCCCTGAACGGCGCGAACCCCGACTTCCACGTCGCCGCGACGACCGGCTACCAGGACATCGCGAGCGTCGCCCGGGGCAAGGACGACTACGAGGTGCTGGTGACCTTCGAGAGCCCGTTCTCCGAGTGGCAGTCGCTGTTCTGGCCGCTCTACCCGAAGTCGACGAACGCGACGCCGGACGCCTTCAACACCAGCTGGCTGAACCGGATCCCCGTGACCGCAGGCCCGTTCAAGTTCGCCTCCTTCGACCAGACGGCCAAGACGACGACGATCGTCCGCGACGACGCCTGGTGGGGCGACAGGGCCAAGCTCGACAAGATCATCTATCGTTCGCTGGGCACCGACGCGCTGGTCGGTGCGTTCACCAACGGCGAGCTGGACGTCTTCGACGTCGGACCCTCCGCGCCCGACTACGCCAGGGCCAAGAGCGCCAAGGGCGCGGTCATCCGGCAGGCCGCGGGTCCGGACTTCCGGCACTTCACCTTCAACGGCGACAGTCCCGCGCTCTCCGACGTCAAGGTCCGCCAGGCGATCGTCCTCGGCCTGAACCGCGACGCGATCACGCGGTCGGACCTGCAGGGGCTCGGCTGGAACAGCGCGCTCCTCAACAACCACTTCTTCATGAACACCCAGGCCGGCTACCAGGACAACGCCGGCGCGCTCGGGAAGTACGACCCCGCCAAGGCCGAGAAGCTGCTCGACGCGGCGGGCTGGCGCCGGGCGAGCCCCACCCGCCAGAAGGCCGGCAAGGTGCTCACCGTCCGCTTCGTGATCCCGGCCGGGCTGCAGCTCAGCAAGTCCGAAGGTGAGCTGACCCAGGCCATGCTGGAGCGCATCGGCGTCAAGGTCACCATCCAGTCGGTGCCGAACGACGACTTCTTCTCCAAGTACGTCATCCCCGGCAACTTCGACATCGCGCCGTTCTCCTACATCGGCACGCCGTTCCCGGTCTCCAGCAGCTACGGCACGTACGCGAACGGGGTCAAATCGTCGGACGGCAAGATCCAGTGGAACGCCAACTTCGGCAGGTCGGGCAGCCCCGAGATCGACACGGCGATGAAGAAGGCCTCGTCCGACCTCAACGCCGAGCAGGCGAGGAGCGACGCCAACGAGGCCGACAAGCTGATCTGGCAGAAGGTCAACGTCCTCCCGCTCTACCAGCGGCCGCAGAACTGGGGGGTGAAGTCCACCCTCGCCAACATCGGGGCCCCCGGGTTCTACACCCTCAAGTACGCCGACATCGGCTTCACCGGCTAGCGCCCGGCGCCTAGGCGGGGGGTTCGTCGGGGATGTCGGCGATGTCGTCCAGGGCGGCGGCCAGCTCGTCGGGGTGGTCGCCGATCCGCTCCGCGATCTCCATGAGCACGTGCAGCACGTCGTGGCGGTCGTGCCCGAGGTCGAGCAGGCGCTGGGCCGCCTCCCACAACTGCTCGGGGTCGCCGTCCCACAGCCGCTTGGCGATCTCCTCGTGCCAGGCCAGGTGCTCGGCGTAGTCGGGACGGCCGCGCTCGTCCGCGTGGTCGATCTCCACCAGGATGCGGCGGTCGGCGTCCTCGGCCGGGTGGAGGGCCGACAGGTCGATGTCGCCGTGCGTGCCCTCCAGGAACGGGAACGCGAACGCCCGCCGCGCGAGGGCCGACAGGTCGCCGTCGGGCAGCAGGCGCTCGACGAGGGATCGGTCCAGACCGAAGGTCGTCGGGTCGCGGTATGCCTCGGTGAAGCGGCCCGTCGCCTCCCAGACGGCGTCCAGCGTCGCCCGGACGCCCTCCTCGGGCAGCCCGGTCCTCGGGGCGGCGAACCGTACCCATGACAGCAGCACGTGGGGCATGGCCTCCTGCTCGGCGGGATCGAGCAGGACCTTGCGCGGCAGCCAGTCGAGGAGGAACGTCTCGCACTTGGTGGGGCTCACCCGCAGCGGGCGGTTGAAGTCCTGGTCGCATCCGTAGTCGATGATGTGGTCGGCGCACCGGGACGCCGCCGAGGGGTCCGAGAGGTGCTCGGCCGCGTCGGAGGCCAGGAACTCCGCCGCGAGCATCGCGCGGCGGTCGCGGCTGTAGGGCGCCTCGCTGAAGAGCGGGGCGGGGCGCTTGCGGCCCGGCGGCAACGCCTTGATCCGGGCCCTGGCGAAGGCGTGGTAAGCGCTGTAGCTGTCGCTGACGAGCTTGGGCGACTTGCGGCCCAGCGACTCGGTCGTGGCCTTCATGGCGAACTCCAGCAGCGCCCTTGCCTGCTGCGGCTCGATCTCCTCGAAGCGCAGCATGGGATTGCCGGCGGCCTCCATGCCGGCCTTCTCCAGCAGGCTGTCGACCTGGGAGGAGACCCACGCGTCACGGGCCATGCCCCGCATGTTGTAGTCGACGATCACCACCAGGGCGTGGGAGTCCTCGCTGTGGGCCTCGGGAGCCCGCCCCGCCACGGTGCCCTCGGCGGTGCCGCACCCCGGCGCCTCCCGCGCCGAGACCAGGCCGGCGCCGTCGCCGGCCGGGGCCTCGGAGTCGCGATCGCGCCCGATCGCACCGGAACGGTGGCCGTGACCCGCCGCCCCGGCCCTGCCCGAAGACGCCGCCTGGCCCAAGCCGACGCGACCCTGCGCGGACTGGTCGGGAAAGCCCCGGTAGGCGAAGGTGCACACCACGGTGTCCTGGTCGCCGTAGGCGTCCCTTGAGACGTAGCAGCCCCGGGGTTTGACCGCTCCAACACGCTCGGCCCAGCGCGGCCGCGCCACATCGGACTCCATCAGGGCCAGCGCGGCGCCCTCGGCCTTCGCGGCCTGCCGGGCGGTGCCGAGGTAGGCCACGGCGATCAGCAGGGTCAGCGCTGCGGGCGTGCCCGCCTTGGCGGCGTAGTCGACCAGGCCCTCGCCGAGGAACTCCTCCACGTCGCCCCGGCGCAGGCGGCGGCCCCACCACGCGCCGAGCATGTCGGAGACCATCAGCTCGGCGTCGAGCGGGGTGCGGACGGCGAGCAGCTCGCGGGCCGCCAGAAGCATCTCCGCGAACACGTCGTCCGGCGGCTGGGTGCCCCGGGGGTCTCGTCGTCGTCGGCGGCTCACGCCCCTTACCTTCTCGCATTCCAGGCCCAAACGGTGCACGGAACGCCGCCTGGTGACCCCGCTGTTACCCGGAAGGCCCGACTGTTACCCACATGGGCCTGCGAGTGTCACCGCCAGGGGCCATGTGTGTTACCCGTGCCGGAACCCGGTCAGCCGGGAGGGGCGACGAGGAGCGCGGAGCTGGAGAGAGCGAGCAGGTGCTCGCGGGCGATGCGCTCTACGACGGGCGCGGTGATGTCGACCCCGAGGTGGGCGGCGCACGCCCACACGTCGTCCACACATCGCTCCACGATCTCGATGGGCACGATGAGGAACTCGTCGGAGAGGCGCGCGGTGACGAGATCACGCGGCCCGGCTGCTCGCGATTGGGCTTCGCGTGGTTCGGATACTCGCGGTTCGGCGGTTCCCCAGGTGAAACGCGTTGCTAGAGCAGGCATGGGCGGTTTCGCATCCTCCCGGTGAGCCGGGGGAGATCTGTCCCCCGGACCAGTGCGCTGAGGGGGCGTGCGTTTCCCATTTCATCTTGTATCGCGGAGGTGTCAACCCCTAAGGGTTAGGGGCACATCCGGCACCACACGCCCTCTCCTGTGGGAAGCTGTTCCCCAGCGCGTCCGGTTGCCGGACACGCCGTGCCCTACGGCACGAGGCGTTACCGTGCGGGTCCGAGGTGGCGGAGGGCTGAAGGCTTGGCCGAGGTGGCGGAGACCGGGCAGACCAAGGGGCGAGTGCCGAGAAAGTCGGCCGATCTTGCTGCACACCGCGGCGCGTTTTTGACAGGATGCGTTGACCGCATCGCGGCCGGGGCTTCCGTCCGTGCGTGCCCATCGCCGATGATGTAGTGCAGTTCCGCGCTACCAATCACAGTTATGGAGATGTGCCTCGTGGGAGACCCTGGCACGCGACGGAGGTGCCGACCATGAGCGCCGAAACCTCCGTGCCCCGTCCCCGGGAGTCGGGTGTGGACATCTCAGACCCCGCCCTATTCCAGGGCCTGCTCGCCGAGGCGCCGTTCGCCTTCGCGTTCTTCGACACGGCCGGCAGGTTCCAGCGGGTCAACCAGAGCTTCGCCGACGTCAGCGGCGTGACCGCCGACGATCATGTCGGCCACGCGGCGTCGGAGATCCTCGCCGCCGACCTCTCGGCCCTGATCGACGCGGCGCTGCGCAGGGTCGTCGAGGAGCACCGCGCGGTCGCCAACGGCGACCAGCGCTACCGCACCATGTCCGGCAGCGGTGAGCTGCGGCACTGGACCTTGTCGTTCTATCCGATCCACGGCGACAAGGGCGCGCTGGCCGGGGTCGCCATGTTCGGCGTCGACGTCACCGAGCGCCAGCTCACCGAGGAGGAGCTGCGCCGCAGCGAGGAGCGTTACCGCTCGCTGGTCGAGTCGCAGCAGCAGCTGGTGTGGATCACCTCGCCCACGGGCGCCGTGTTCGAGGACGCCCCGCAGTGGCGGGCCATCACCGGCCAGAGCCTCGAAGAATACCTCGCCTACGGCTGGCTGGAGGCCGTGCACCCCGACGACCGCCCGGCCGCAGACGAGGCCTGGCGCGAGGCCCTGCGCGGGCGCACCCTGTTCGAGTGGAGCTACCGCGTCCGCACCCGGGCAAGCGGTTACCGCCATTTCGAGGTGCGGGCCGTACCGATCATCCGGCACGGCCGGGTCATCGAGTGGGTCGGCGCCAACAGCGACGTCACGCCGCAGCGCGAGGCCGAGGAGATGCGCGGCCGCCTGACCGACCAGCTCGGCGCCGCCGCCCTGCGCACGGCACGCCTCCAGGGCGCCACGGCGATGCTCGCCGAGGCGCTCACGGTCGAGCAGGTCGTGCAGGTCATCATCGACGTCGGCCGCACCGCCCTGGCCGCCGACAGGTCGGCCGTCGCCCTCCTCGACACCGATCGGGCGGCGCTGAAGCTGACCAACAGCGGCGGCCTTCCCGAGGTCCCCGGGGCCGCCGGCGAGGAGATCCCGCTCTCGCAGTCCAGCGTGATGACCATGGCGGTCAACAGCCGCAGGCCCGTGTTCGCCGAGTCTCCCGAGAGCCTCCGAGCCCAGCTCGTGGAGGCGGGCGGCGACGAGGCGGTGGTCGAGGCCTTCCTGGCCCACAGCGACGAGCGGGCGTGGGTGGGCCTCCCGCTGCTGGCCGCGGGGCGGGCGCTCGGCGCGCTCAGGTTCGCCTTCACCCGGCCGCAGAAGATCTCCCAAGAGGACGGCGTCTTCCTGGAGGCCCTGGCCGGGCAGTGCGCGCTCGCCGTGGAGCGGGCCACGCTGTTCGAGCGTGAGCACCGCACCGCCGAGACGCTCCAGCGCAGCCTCCTGCCCGACCGCCTCCCGGTCATCCCGGGCCTGGTGCTGGCCCAGCGCTTCCGCTCGGGCAGCAGGCACGTCCAGGTCGGCGGCGACTGGTACGACGCGTTCGTCCTGCAGGACGCCCGGGTGGCGGCCGTCGTGGGCGACGTCATGGGCAAGGGCGTCAAGGCCGCCGCGGGCATGGGCCGCATCCGCAACGCGATGCGCGCCCTGGCCCTCACCAACCCTCCGCCCGCCGCGGTGCTCACCGGCCTCGACAGGGTCTTCGACGCCACCGAGGAAGAAGAGCAGGTCACGACCCTGGCGTACATGGTCGTCGAGCCCGGAACCGGCGAGGGCACCCTCGCGCTGGCCGGTCACCCGCCGCCCCTGCTGGTGTCGCCTCAGGGCACGGCCGTGCTGTCCGAAGGGGAGCCCGGCACGCCGCTCGGCTGGCCGACCATCCGCAAGCAGTTCCGGTTCTGCGTCCCGCCGGGTCACACCGCGGTGCTCTACTCGGACGGTCTGGTGGAGAACCGCAAGCGCGGGCTCGACGCCGGGCTCGCAGAACTTTGTTCTGTCGTCGGCGAAGCGCCCCCGGAAGTCCTAGGAAATCCACATATGTTGCTTGACTTCCTGGTGGATCGGATGCTGGCGGGGTATGAGCAGGACGATGACGTCACGGTGCTCGCCGTTCATGTGCCAGCCGCCACAAAGAGTGACTGAATGAAACAGTCATAAGGGTTGCTTTCGGGTATCGGTGACCCGCTTCCGTACGCACTACTGTTCCGGTCGGCCTAGGGTGGAGGGCAACCGCTGTGAGGCGGCCGTAAGGACGGCGGGGTCATGCCAGAATGCTGGGCAGGTACGTCGCGGTTCGCACGGCCCACCACCGAAAAGAAGCAAGCGCCCCTAGCGGGCACCTGGGTCCATTCTCACCATGCGTTCGTTCGAGAGGTGTTCGTGTCGCCTGCAAGTTCGACTCGCTCGAAGCCATCTGAGCTGAACGAGCCCGTCATTCAGCGGCTCATCGAGCGTGGGCGCTCGCAGGGTTTCCTCGAGTCTGAGGATGTCCGCAAGGCCTTCGAGGAGGCGGACATCCCGATGTCGCACGCCGCTGGGTTCCTTCGGAACCTCAGCAAGGAGGGTGTGACCGTCGTGGTGACCGCCGCGGACTCGGCGGCGCCCAAGAAATCTCGTGGCCCGGCCAAGCGTCGCACCGCCGCCCCCGTGAAGAAGACCAAGACCGCCACCGCGGCGGCCAAGGAGCAGCCCGATACCGTCACGGCCGTGGTGAGTGGTGCCGGGGGCGAGGCCGCGGCGCCGGCTGAGAAGCCGGTCGCCAAGAAGCCCGTGGCCAAGAAGGCCGCGCCGGCGAAGAAGGCCGCATCAGCCCCTGACGCTCCCGCCAAGGTCACAACCCCTGCCGCCCTCGCCAAGAAGGCCAAGCCGGAGGTCGCCGTGCCCGCGTCGCCATCGCCCAAGATCGAAACCAAGCCCAAGGTCTCCTCCGAGGATGACGAGGACCTCGACATCGAGGGCGACCTCGAGCTCGAGGACTTCGACATCGACGTCGAGGTGGAGGCCGTGGCCGAAACCGACACAGAGACCGAGGTAGAGGCCGAAGTGGAGGTCGAGGCGGAAGCCGAGGCCAAGCCCGGAGCCGAGGTCCAGAGCGACGACGAGGTCCTGATCCTCTCCGATGACGACGACGACGCGCCCGTGGCGCAGGTCGCCGCCGCCGGAGCCACCGCCGACCCGGTGAAGGACTACCTCAAGCAGATCGGCAAGGTCCCGCTGCTCAACGCCGAGCAGGAGGTCGAGCTGGCCAAGCGCATCGAGGCCGGTCTCTTCGCCGAGGAGCAGCTCGCGAACGACGGCGAGAGGCTTCCCGTCGACGTCCGCGCCGAGCTTGAGTGGATCGCCGAGGACGGCCGCCGCGCCAAGAACCACCTGCTGGAGGCCAACCTCCGCCTGGTGGTCTCGCTGGCCAAGCGTTACACCGGCCGCGGCATGCTCTTCCTCGACCTGATCCAGGAGGGCAACCTGGGTCTGATCCGCGCGGTCGAGAAGTTCGACTACACCAAGGGTTACAAGTTCTCCACCTACGCCACGTGGTGGATCCGCCAGGCGATCACCCGTGCCATGGCGGACCAGGCGCGGACCATCCGCATCCCCGTCCACATGGTCGAAGTGATCAACAAACTGGCCCGGGTCCAGCGGCAGATGCTGCAGGATCTCGGTCGCGAGCCGACTCCCGAGGAGCTGGCGCGCGAGCTCGACATGACCCCTGAGAAGGTCGTCGAGGTCCAGAAGTACGGCCGCGAGCCGATCTCCCTGCACACCCCCCTCGGCGAGGAGGGTGACAGCGAGTTCGGCGACCTGATCGAGGACTCCGAGGCCATCGTCCCGGCCGACGCGGTCAGCTTCACCCTGCTCCAGGAGCAGCTCCACTCCGTGCTCGACACGTTGTCGGAGCGCGAGGCGGGCGTGGTCTCCATGCGGTTCGGCCTCACCGACGGCCAGCCGAAGACGCTCGACGAGATCGGCAAGGTCTACGGGGTGACGCGCGAGCGCATCCGGCAGATCGAGTCCAAGACCATGTCGAAGCTCCGCCACCCGTCGCGCTCGCAGGTCCTGCGCGACTACCTCGACTGATGACGGCACGGCTCCCGCCCAGACAGGGCGGGAGCCGTTCGTCATCGGCCCCATGGTGCGAAAGGGCCTTCCTTGGACAGCGCCGTTTACGCAGCCGTAACGTGGCGGTAGCGGCGCGAGTCTTGACGGCTTCTAGGCTCACCGCCCATGGGTGTGATCGAAGTGGATCGGGCGCGTGCTCGGGGGCCACGACCGATCGCAAGCCGTCCCTGGGCCGACGCCGTTCTCGACGACGCGGTGAACGCCCTCGGACGCGGATATCTCGAACCCGCCATTCCCGCGCTCGTCGCGACCCGGGGTGACCCCGAGGTCCGCGCGTTGCGGGTCGAGGCGCTGGCCAAGGCCGCCGTGGGCCTCGCGGGAGGCATCGAGGCCCTGCTCTCGCGCGACCGGGTCAACCCCGATCTGTGGCTGTGGCTCGGCCGCACCCGCGTCGAGGAGGCCTGGGAGATCAAGCCCGATGTCCGGGCGCGGGCCGTGCAGGCCGACCGGGTGCGCGTCTTCCATCAGGCGATGGAGGCGGCGCGGGCCCCGCTGCTGGCGGCCGCCCAGCTGATGCCGGCCGATCCGGCGCCCTGGGTCTCCCTTCTGTGGCTGTCCCTCGGCCTGGAGCGGCCGAAGGAGGAGAAGGACTCCATCTGGTCGGAGGCGTCACGCCGTCACCGCACACTGTTCGCCGCCGGTCTCGCCCGGCTGGTCACGCTGTCCCCCGGCTGGGGCGGCACGAGCCAGGAGATGTTCGACTTCGCCCGGGCCGCGGGCCGGCAGGCCCCCGACGGCGATCCGCTGGCGGCGTTGCTGCCCCTGGCCTACTTCGAGCACGTCGCGGGCGAGCGATCGGGGCGGTCGCGCGCCTGGGTCTCGTACGAGGTGCAGCGCGAGATCACCTCGGCGGCGGGCCGCTGGCACGAGCCCAGGGGCGGCAGGGCGCATCCAAGGGCCGTGGAGGCGCACAACGCCTTCGGCGCGGCGTTCTACCTGGCCGACATGCGGCGGCCGGCCCGAGGGCACCTCTCGCGCACGGGCGGCAGGTTCAGCGTCCTGCCCTGGTCGCACATGGGTGACCCCGAGAAGGAGTTCCTCAAGGCGTGTTCACGGCTGAATGTGATCACGAACGGATAACGACGTCCAGGGTCCAGGGCCTGCCCTTCCTGGGCGGGTCGCCGAGCTCGGTCTCGTGGCCGAGCCCCGCCAGGAGCTCGGCCAGCTCCTGGGGGCTCCGCGGATCGGCGCCGCTCTCGACCAGGGAGCGCGCGACGGCGCCGCGCGTGGCCTTGGCCATGTGGCTCACCACCGAGCGGGTGCCGTCGGTCTCTCTCAGCACGCGCACCGTCGTGGCACGCGAGCCGGGCTGCCAGGCCTGGGCGTACGTCGACGACCTCAGGTCGACGACCATCCCCGACTCGGCGTCGAGGACCTCCGCCAGGGGGGAGCGCCAGTGGGCCGCGAGGCCGCCCAGGGGCGGCAGCCGTACGCCCATGGACAGGCGATAGGGCGGGACGCGGTCGGAGAGCCGCAGCGCGCCCCACAGCCCCGAGAACACGATCACCGAACGCTGGGCGCGGCGGCGCGCCCTCGCGTCGAGGGAGCCGAGCCCGAGGTTGTCGTAGAGCACGCCGGTGTAGAGCCGCGACACGGGCAGGGTGGGGGCGGTGCGCAGCCGCCGGTTCCTGTCGAGCTCACCCGCCTGGCCGGGGGACAGGCCCAGAACCGCGACGGCCTCGTCCTCGGGGCCCTGGACCAGGGCGGTGAGAGCGTCGAGGGCCTTCTCGCGCGCGGAGGTCAGGGCGGGGAAGCTCAGTGAGCCGAGATCCAGGGCGGCCCCCCTACCGCGGGTGGCCTTGCCCTCGGACGGCGGCAGCAGGATCAGCACGGGGCCCGATCCTAGCCTCCCGCAGGTCAAGGGGTCTCCACGGCCCCGGCGTACCCGGCCGGGGAGCATCGGCTAAGGGGGAGCATCGGCTAATCTGCGCCGATGAGCGGGGAGAGCCTTGACTTCGACGACCTCGTGCACCGGGCCTGGCCGGCGCCCTGCCAGGAAGCTCTGGACGGCTGGGTGCTGCGCTACGCCGACGGCGTGACCAAGCGCGCCAACTCGGTGCTTCCCTGGGCCACGCCGGATGATCTGGACAAGGCGGTCGGCGGCGCCGAGAGGTTCTACGCCGAGCGGGGGCTGCCGTGCGTGTTCTCCATCGGCCCGCGCGCGTCGCCCGGTCTGGACGAGGAGCTGGCCGGGCGGGGATACCACCTGGTCGACGAGACGGTCCTCATGGTCGCCTCGACGGCCGTGGAGCCCGCGTCCCCCGCGCACGAGGTGGAGATCCTCGACCATCCGTCGCAGGCGTGGCTCGCCGCCTGGTGGGCGGTGGACGGGCGGTTCGGGGACGACGGCCTGGGCGCGGCCGAGCGGATCATGAGAGGCGTGCCCGCGAGCTACGCCGCCGTCCAGTGGGACGGCGGTCCGGTGGCCGTGGGGCGTTCCGTGCTCCAGGGCGGCACGCTGGGGATCTACTGCATGGCCACGCTGCCGCACGCGCGCCGCCGGGGGCTCGGCCGCAGCGTGCTGCGCGCCCTGCTGGCGCACGGCCGGAAGCGAGGCGCCGGTGAGGCGTACCTCGTCGTCATGGCGACCAACCTCGCGGCCAGGTCGATGTACGCCTCGGAGGGTTTCACGCCGTCGGGCGGCTACCACTACCGGGTGCGGTGACCGCTCCGGGGCGCCCCGGGACCTCCGCACGGACGGGCCTCGTCCGCCCGTGCCCGCGGTGTCACCTGGCCGGAGAGAGCGACGCGGCGAGCCCCGAGAGGGACGTCCGGGGGGACGCCATCCGAGATCGCCGCGTTCACTTATGTGGTTGTCACTCGATTATCGGGGTCAGAGCGGCGGGCGCGTGCTCACCGTTCGCTGGCGTTCGATGTAGGGGTTTCGCTCAGGCGCGCCGACTCGTCCTGGATGTCGGCACCCTTGTCGCGAAGGGCCGCGACGTGCCGACGTCCGTGGTGAGCGCAGAACAGTAGCTCCCCGCCCACGGGGAGGGACGCGCGGATGTACGCCTGGGCGCCGCACCGGTCGCACCGGTCCACGGCGGTCAGCGGCTTGGTGGGGGCGAGAGCTCCAGTCACGTATCGCCTTTCGGGTCACCCCACTGACGTGGGGATTTGGCGTCAGTCACTTGGCTCAACATCTAACCCGATGCAGACGTTCCCAATCGCCTTCCGGATACGCCGAGAGCAGAATGTGTCGTTAAGTGACGTGAATCGAGGTCCGCCTGACGCGGAAGCCCATGTTGGTGGCACGCTTAGGCGCGCCGGAACATCAAGAAACGGTAGGCTACGCACACATGTTCGATGCTCAGTGGGAGTGGGAGTGACCGCAGTCAGCACGGAGGCGGGTTACACGGCCCGTCATCTGTCGGTGCTGGAGGGCCTGGAGGCCGTCCGTAAGCGCCCCGGAATGTACATCGGGTCCACTGACAGCCGCGGCCTCATGCACTGCCTCTGGGAGATCGTGGACAACGCCGTCGACGAGGCTCTCGCCGGCTTCTGCAAGCGCATCGAGGTCGAGCTGTTCCCCGACGGGTCCATCGAGGTCCGCGACGACGGCCGCGGCATCCCCGTCGACGTCGAGCCCAAGAGCGGCCTCGCGGGCGTCGAGCTCGTCTATACCAAGCTCCACGCCGGCGGCAAGTTCGGCGGCGGCTCCTACGGCGCCTCGGGCGGCCTGCACGGCGTCGGCGCCTCCGTGGTCAACGCCCTGTCCGCCCGGCTCGACGTCGAGGTCGACCGGGGCGGGCGCGTCCACGAGATCAGCTTCCGCCGCGGCGTGCCCGGCGTGTTCGACGGCGACGGCCCCACCGCCAAGTTCAAGAAGAAGTCGGGCCTGCGTGACGGCGGCGCCCTCGCGAGCAAGATCACCGGCACGCGCGTGCGCTGGTGGGTCGACAGCCAGATCTTCCTGCGTGAGGCCGAGGTCTCGCTCGACGAGATCCACGTCCGCGCGCGGCAGACCGCCTTCCTGGTCCCCGGGCTCACGATCTCGGTGCGCGACAGCCGCGGCGAGGAGCCCGTGGAGGAGGAGTTCCGCTTCGACGGCGGCATCTCCGAGTTCACCGAGTTCCTGGCCCGCGACGAGTCCGTCTGCGACGTCATGCGGCTCCAGGGCGTCGGGCACTTCCACGAGACCGTCCCCGTGCTCGACGAGCAGGGCCACATGACCTCCACCGAGGTCGAGCGCGAGCTCACCGTCGACGTCGCCGTGCGCTGGGGCAAGGGCTACGAGACCACCGTGCGCTCGTTCGTCAACGTGATCGCCACCCCCAAGGGCGGCACCCACGTCAGCGGCTTCGAGCGCGCCCTGGTCCGCACGATCAACGAGCAGCTCAGGGAGACCCGCCTGCTCAAGAACGGCGACGACCCGGTCACCAAGGAGGACATCCTTGAGGGCCTGACCGCCGTTGTCACGGTCCGGGTCCCCGAGCCGCAGTTCGAGGGGCAGACCAAGGAGGTCCTCGGCACCTCGGCGGCGAGCCGCATCGTGTCCCACGTGGTCTCGCGCGAGCTCAAGGACCTGTTCGCCAGCACCAAGCGCGCCCACAAGCTGCAGCTCCGCGCCGTACTGGAGAAGATCGTCGCGGCGGCCAAGGCCCGCATCGCGGCCCGCGAGCACCGCGACAACCAGCGCCGCAAGAGCGCCCTGGAGAACTCCGCGCTGCCCGCCAAGCTGGTCGACTGCCGCAGCGACGCCGTCGACCGCAGCGAGCTGTTCATCGTCGAGGGCGACTCCGCCCTCGGCACCGCCCGCGCGGCCCGCGACTCCGAGTTCCAGGCCCTGCTGCCGATCCGCGGCAAGATCCTGAACGTGCAGAAGGCCTCGGTCGCAGACATGCTCAAGAACGCCGAGTGCGCCGCGATCATCCAGGTGATCGGCGCCGGCTCGGGCCGGGGCTTCGACATCGAGGCCGCGCGCTACGGCAAGGTCATCCTGATGGCCGACGCCGACGTCGACGGCGCCCACATCCGCTGCCTGCTGCTGACGCTCTTCCACCGCTACATGAAGCCCATGGTCGAGGCGGGGCGCGTGTTCGCCGCCGTGCCTCCCCTGCACCGCATCGAGGTCACCAACCCGGGCAGGGGCAAGGACAAGTACATCTACACCTACTCCGACGCCGAGCTGCACAGGGTGCTGCGCGACCTCGAACGCCGGGGCAAGCGCTGGAAGGATCCCATCCAGCGCTACAAGGGCCTCGGCGAGATGGACGCCGACCAGCTCGCGGAGACCACCATGGAGCCGCGCCACCGCACGCTCCGCCGCGTCCGCATCGAGGACGTCGAGGCCGCGGAGCAGATCTTCGCGCTTCTCATGGGCAGCGACGTCGCTCCCCGCCGCGAGTTCATCGTCGGCAGCGCCGCCGAGGTCGACCGCGACCACATCGACGCCTGAGGCGGCGACCGCGCTCACGCGACCCGGCCCCTCGGAGCCGGCCGCGTGTTGGCGCGACCCGGCCCCTCGGAGTCTGCCGCGCGTTCACAGGGGGCGGCCCCTTCGAGCCGCCCGCGCGCTTACGGCACCACCGCCTCGGGGCTGCCGCGCCCTCGTGTGACCCGGCGGGCCCTCTGGGCCCCCGCCGGGTCACACGGCCGCGGTCTCCAGGCTGTGGCCCGTCACAGCCCCGTCTCGGGGGTCACAGCGTGACGGGCATCAGCTTGCCCGTGTGGACGTCGTAGACCGCTCCGCCGATGGCGAGGCGGTCCGGCAGGTACGGGTAGGTGCGGATCCGGATCAGGTCGCGCCGCAGGGCCGCGTCCTGGTCCGGCACCGTATGGAACTCCAGGCTCCGCGTGTCGACGCCGTACTCCCGGCTGATCAGCTCGTGGACGTCCTCGTCGGTCGACTTGGCCATCCGGCAGTCGGTGTGCGGCATGACCAGGACACGGTCGACGCCGAGGAGGTACACGGCGAGCACCAGCGTGCGCAGCACGTCTGGCGTGACCCGGGCTCCCGCGTTCCGAAGGATCTTCGCGTCCCCCGCTGTGAGACCCAGCAGGCCAAGCGGGTCGATCCGCGAGTCCATGCACGTCACCACGGCGAGGCCACGTAGCGCGCGGCCGCTAAGGTTCGAGCCCTGGAAGTTTTGGGCGTATTCCTCATTGGCGGTCAGCAGATCGTCGAATGCTTCCGTCATGGTGCCAATATTCCCGGATGCCGTTTTCGGTAATACCCCCGGGGGTGTCCGGAAGCGGCTTCGCAAAGATCCCACGATCAGTTGTCGCTTTCGGTGATGATGGTTCAACGCTACGTGCAACATCGTCGGGGGGGTTCGCGGTGGGGACGACCGATTCGCTCGCCGGATATCTACGCGCTCGGGCCAGGTGGCGACTCGACCGGGTCCAGCGCAAGGACGGCGGCTGGAACGCGCGCTGCGCGCTCGCGCTGCTGGACGCCGCCGCCTACGCGCAGACGCTTCCCGAGGACGACCCGCTGGTCATCGCGCTGGAGGAGGCCGGCTGCTTCGGCCCGTACGGGTTCGGCGACTTCGAGCCGGGTGAGGCGGCGGCCAAGCTGATCGACTTCTGGCACGACGGCGAGCCGTGGGAACTGCTGACGGCCATTCCACCTGTGGCCAGGGGAGACGCCGTCCCGTCGGGACACTAGCGGCGCGGGCCACCCCTTCTGCCTCTGCGACGCCGGCTATCGCGACCGGCCCCACGGGCGGCTGAGCGGCGCCCGGCTCTGTTAGCCGGGCGCCCGGGCTCAGGAACGGCTACTCGCCCGGCTCGGCCGCCTCCAGGCCCTCCTGGTCTTCTTCCAGGCGCCCACCCGCCCGGCCCTCGCGGCCGACGGCGGGGCCGCTGCCGAGCGCCCCGCCGATCGCGGCGATGGCGGAGGCCATCCGGAGACCGGAGCCGTCGCGGCGGCCCAGCTCGGACGGCAAATCGACGGGCCTGCCTGTCGAGGACACCGCCTTGATCGGGGCCGGGCCCGCCCAGGCGAGGATGAGCACATCCTCACCCTTGAGGAAGCGCTGGGCGCGCACGCCGCCCGTCGCCCTGCCCTTGGGGGGGAACTCGGCGTAGTCGGACACCTTGCCGCCTCCGGTCTCCGTGCCGGGAAGCGCGGTGGCGGAGCCGGCGACGGTCACGACGCGGGCCTCGCGGGCGGGGTCGACGACGCCGAACCAGATGACCTTGGCGCCGTCGTCGAGGCGGATGCCGGCCATGCCGCCGGCAGGGCGCCCCTGCGGCCGTACGGAGGAGGCCGAGAAGCGCAGGAGCTGGGCGTCGGAGCCGATGAACACCAGGTCGTGGTCGTCCGAGGTCAGCTCGACGGCCCCGACCACGCTGTCGCCCGGCTTGAGGCCGATGACCTCGAAGTCGTTGCGGTTCGCGGGATACTCGGGCACGACACGCTTGACCATGCCCTGCGCGGTGCCGAGCGCGAGGCCGGGCCCCTCGGGGTCGAGGGATCCGAGCCCCACGACCAGCTCGCCGGGGTTCAGCGTGACGTACTCGCTGACCGGGTGGCCGCCCGACAGGGACGGCGGGCTGGCCAGAGGCGGCAGGGTCGGCAGGTCGACCACGGAGACCCTGATCAGGCGCCCGGCCGACGTCACCACGCCGACCTCGCCCCTCACCGTCGACCGTACGACCGAGACCAGCACGTCGTGGGCCGAGCGTTCCTCCCCTGCGCCGAGCGGCGAGTCGTCGCCCGTACGGGCGAGAAGGCCGGTCGAGGAGAGCAGCACCAGGCAGGGGTCGTCGGCGACCTCCAGCGGGATCGCGCCGGGGGTCGTGACCGCCGCGGCCTCCAGCAGGACGGTGCGGCGCGGCGTGCCGTACGTCTTGGCGACCTCGGCCAGCTCGGCCGAGACGACCCGGCGCAGCCGGTCCTCCGAGGACAGGATCGCGGTCAGCTCGGCGATCTCGTCCTGGAGAACCTGCCGCTCGCGGTCGAGCTCGATCTTGTCGTACCTGGTGAGGCGGCGCAGCGGCGTGTCGAGGATGTAGTTGGACTGGATCTCCGAGAGGTCGAAGACCTCCATGAGCCGGGTGCGCGCCTCGGCGGAGTCGGCGGACGACCGGATGACCTGGATGACCTCGTCGATGTTGAGGAGGGCGACGATGAGGCCGTCGACCAGGTGAAGGCGTTCCTCACGCCTGCGCCGCCGGTAGGCCGAGCGGCGGCGCACGACCTCGATGCGGTGGTCGACGAAGACCTGGAGCAGCTCCTTGAGACCGAGGGTGCGGGGCTGGCCGTCGACCAGCGCCACGTTGTTGATCCCGAAGGTCTCCTCCATCGGGGTCATGCGGTAGAGCTCGGCGAGCACGGCCTCGGGGTGGAAGCCGTTCTTGATCTCGATGACCAGGCGCAGGCCCTTGTGCCGGTCGGTGAGATCCTTCAGATCGGAGATGCCGGAGAGCTTCTTTGAGGTCACCAGCTCCTTGATCTTGGTGATGACCCGTTCGGGGCCGACGTTGAAGGGCAGCTCGGTGACGATGATGCCCTTGCGGCGCGGGGTGACCTGGTCGATCGTCGCCTTGGCGCGCATGCGGAAGGTGCCGCGCCCGGTCTCGTAGGCGTCCCTGACGCCGGCCAGCCCGATGATCGATCCACCGGTCGGCAGGTCGGGCCCTGGCACGAAGCGCATGAGCTCGTCGAGCGAGGCGTCCGGGCTCTTGATGAGGTGACGGGCCGCGGCGATGACCTCGACGAGGTTGTGGGGCGCCATGTTGGTCGCCATGCCGACCGCGATGCCCGCGGCGCCGTTCACCAGGAGATTCGGGAAGGCGCTCGGCAGGACCGTGGGCTCGGTCTCCTGGCCGTCGTAGTTGGGCTTGAAGTCGACGGTCTCCTCGTCGATCGACTGCACCATCAGCATGGACGCCGGGTCGAGGCGCGCCTCGGTGTAGCGCATGGCCGCGGGCTGGTCGTCGGGCGAGCCGAAGTTGCCGTGGCCGTCGACCAGCGGGAGCCGCATCGAGAACGGCTGCGCCATGCGCACCAGGGCGTCGTAGATCGCGGTGTCGCCGTGCGGGTGGAGCTTGCCCATCACGTCACCGACGACCCGTGAGGACTTGACGTGCCCCCGGTCGGGCCGCAGGCCCATCTCGCTCATCGAGTAGAGGATGCGGCGCTGGACCGGCTTCAGTCCGTCGCGGGCGTCGGGGAGCGCGCGCTGGTAGATCACGGAGTACGCGTACTCCAGATAGCTGGTGCGCATCTCGGTCGAAACGTCGATGTCGACGATCCGCTCCTCGAAGTCCTCGTCTGGCGGGGGTGTGGTAGTCCGTCGGGCCATATCGAACATTGTGCCGAAGGTGCAAGGTGCTGCGCGACTCGACGGGCTTCCGGGTCCGTACGGCCGGCGGTGGTGACCGCCCATCGCGACCGGTCCCGCTCTCGGGACCGTGAGTCCATCTTGACCAAGCGGTTGCTTGCTTACATGCTGGGGTGGGGTGACGAAGAGGGAGGGCTACAGGAGACATGATCGAGTTCAGGCCCATGACCAGGAACATCGGCGCCGAGGTCACCGGGGTCGATCTGCGCAAGCCGCTGTCGGAGGACGAGGTCCACACCATCAGGCAGGGCTGGCTGGAGCACCTGGTGCTCTTCTTCAGGGACCAGCCCATCGACGACGACGAGCACGCCCGGTTCGCGCTGCGCTTCGGCGCCCTCAACATCCCGGCGTTCAACAAGGACCAGACCAGCCCCATCCACCGCCTCGACCAGGTGGACCCCAAGGGCGAGGGAGGCGACGAGTGGCACAGTGACAACACCTTCGAGCCCGAGCCGCCCATGGGGTCCCTGCTGCGTTGCCTCCGGCTGCCCTCGGTGGGCGGCGACACGATGTGGGCCAACGCCTACATGGCGTACGAGACGCTGTCCCCGCCGATCCAGCGGCTCTGCGACGAGCTGACCGCGGTCCACGACATCACGAACTCCATGAAGAAGGCCATTTCCAAGGGGCACAACTATGATCTCGCCGCCATGCAGGCGAAATGGCCGCCGTACGAGCGCCCGGTCGTGCGGGTCCATCCGGAGACCGGCAGGAAGTCCCTGTTCGTGAACCGCGCGTCCACCACCCGCCTGGTCGGGCTGTCGGACCGGGAGAACGAGGCGCTCCTGCCGTACCTCGTCGACCACATCCGCTCGCCGGAGTTCCAGGTGCGCCTGAACTGGCGGCCGGGCACGCTGGCCTTCTGGGACAACCGCAGCACTCAGCACTACGCGGTGGCCGACTACACCGAGCGTCGTGTCATGCACCGCGTCACCATCGCCGCATTCGACGAGCACAGGTAGCCGGCGCCTGGGGACAGTCGCGGGCGAGAACGGCTCGAACCATCTCGAACCGGGCGTCGGTTATCCACAGCGGGGGCCTTGACGGCCTGAAACGTCGCCGGGACCTGGTACCCATGGAGCCATGGTTGACGAGAGCGGTCTGCGGGCCGAGGCGGAGCAGCGGCTGCGAGCGCTCGCGGGGGAGCACGCGAGGCTCAGAGACGACCAGTGGTCCGCGATCCGGGCGCTGGTCGTCGACCGGCGGCGCGCGCTGGTCGTGCAGCGCACCGGCTGGGGCAAGTCGGCGGTCTACTTCATCGCCACCGCGCTCCTGCGGGCCAGGGGCGCCGGCCCCACGGTCATCGTCTCGCCGCTGCTCGCCCTGATGCGCAACCAGATCTCCGCCGCCGGCCGCGCCGGGGTCCACGCCGCCACGATCAACTCCGCCAACGTCGACGAGTGGGATCTCATCCACGCCGATGTCGAGCGCGGCGAGGTCGACGTGCTGCTGGTCAGCCCCGAGCGGCTCAACAACCCCGACTTCCGCGACCTGGTCCTGCCCAAGCTGGCGGCGAGCGCCGGCCTGGTCGTCGTCGACGAGGCCCACTGCATCTCCGACTGGGGCCACGACTTCCGTCCCGACTACCGCCGTCTGCGCACCCTGCTGGCCGATCTTCCTCCGGGGGTTCCGGTCCTCGCCACCACGGCCACGGCCAACGCCCGGGTCACCCGCGACGTCGCCGAGCAACTCGCCGGCCTCACCACCCCCGCGACTTCCGAGGCGCTGGTGCTGCGGGGGCCGCTGGAGCGCGACAGCCTGCATCTGAGCGTCGTGCGCCTTGCCACCGCCGAGCAGCGGCTGGCCTGGATCGCCGAGACGCTGCGCGAGCTGCCGGGGTCCGGCATCATCTACACCCTCACCGTGGCCGCCACCCAGGAGATCGCCGCCTACCTGCGCGACCAGGGGCACGAGGTGGCCGCCTACTCCGGCCAGACCGATCCCGCGGAGCGGCTCGCCGCCGAGCAGGCCCTGCTCGGCAACCGGCTGAAGGCGCTGGTCGCGACCTCGGCCCTCGGCATGGGCTTCGACAAGCCCGACCTCGGCTTCGTCATGCACGTCGGCGCTCCCGCGTCGCCGGTGGCCTATTACCAGCAGGTCGGCCGGGCGGGGCGCGGCGTCGAGCGCGCCGAGGTGATCCTGCTCCCCGGGCCCGAAGACCGCGACATCTGGGCCTACTTCGCCTCACTGGCCTTCCCGCCCGAGCCCGTGGTCCGGGCGACCCTCGCGACGCTGGCCGAGCAGGGCACGATGTCCACGGCCGCGCTGGAGACCCGGGTCGACCTCAGCCGCAACCGGCTGGAGACCATGCTCAAGGTCCTCGACGTCGACGGCGCGGCCAAGCGGGTCAAGGGCGGGTGGCAGGCCACGGGCCGTCCCTGGGTGTACGACACCGAGAGATACGCGCGGGTCGCCGCCGAGCGCGCGGCCGAGCAGCAGGCCATGCTCGGCTACATCTCCACCGGCGAGTGCCGCGAGCAGTTCCTCAGGCGCCACCTCGACGACGACACCGCCAAACCCTGCGGTCGCTGCGACAACTGCACCGGAGCGCACCGCTCGGTCGACATCGCGGCGGGAGCGGTCACGAGCGCCCGCGAGCGGCTTCACCGTCCCGGGGTCGAGGTCGAGCCCCGGCGTCAGTGGCCCACCGGCCTCAAGGAGCTCGGGCTCTCGGGCCGCATCCGTCCCGAGGCGGCGGCGGAGCCGGGCCGGGCGCTCGGGCGGCTCACCGACATCGGCTGGGGGAACGTCCTGAGGCGGCTGCTGGGGGATCGGGCCGCCGACGGCCCGGTGCCCGACGAGGTCTTCGCCGCCGTGGTCGCGGTGCTGAGCTCGTGGCGATGGGCCGAGCGCCCGGTCTCGGTGGTCACCGTGCCTTCCACGACCCGGCCGGTGCTGATCACCTCGCTGGGGGAGCGGCTGGCCGCCATCGGCAGGCTGAGCTACCTCGGCTCCCTGACCTACCGTCAGGGCCCTCCGGGGCGCCAGCACAACAGCGCCCAGCGGGTGCGTGCTCTGCGGGCCACTCTCGCGCCCCCGGTCGCCGACGTCTCCGGCGGTCCGGTGCTCCTGGTCGACGATCGCGTGGACACCGGCTGGACCATGACCATCGGCGCGATGCTCCTCCGCGAGGCCGGCGCCCCCGCCGTCCTCCCCCTGACCCTGGCCACCACCAACTGACCCTGGTCACCACCAACCGGCCGCCGGTAACCGACCTGACCGCCAGCGCCTGATCCGTTCGGGACGCGTGATCCGTTCGGGACGCGTGATCCGTTCGGGACGCGTGATCCGTTCGGGACGCGTGATCCGTTCGGGACGCGTGATCCGTTCGGATGCGGTGGAGTGGTCAGAGGCTGTGGAGTGGTCGGATGCGGTGGGAGTAGTCGGATGCGGTGGGAGTAGTCAGAGGCGGGGGCGGGCGCCCAGGTTGGCGATGGCCTTGGCGGCCAGGGCGTTGCCGGCGGCCAGCGCGTCGGCGGGCTGCTTGCCCTCCAGCCACGGCTGGAGGAACCCCGCGGTGAAGGCGTCACCCGCGCCCGTGCCGTCGACGATGCGCTCGATGTGGTCGGCCGGTGCGCGGACGGGCTCGGCGCGGTTGTTGGTGTACCAGAGGGACCCCTCGGCACCCAGCTTGATCACTACCTGGGGGAACCACGCGGTGAGCACCTTGGCGGCGGACGCCGGATCGTCACGACCCGTGAGCACCTTGGCCTGGGCGTCGTTGGCGAACAGCAGCTTGGCGCTGTGGGTCCACTCAAGGAACGGCTCGGCGCCCGTGCGCTCCAGCGGCGCGGCGGAGGCGCAGTCGATCGAGATCGACATGCCGGCCCGGCGCGCGTGGTCGAGCGCCGCGAGACCGGCGTCACGCGAGCCGTCGTTGAGCAAGGTGTACCCGGAGACGTGCAGGTGACCGCCCTGGGCGAACAGGTCGCGAGGGAGGTCTTCTGGAGAGAGCGCGGCGTTGGCACCGGGGTCGGAGAGCAGCGTGCGCTCGCCCTTGTGAGTGACCAGCACGACACACGTGCCGGTCGGCCGCTCGGGGTCCATCACCAGGCGGGCGTCGACGCCGTATCCCATGAGCTCCATGTCACGGTTACGGCCCGTGATGTCGGCGCCTCGGCGGCCGACGAAGGCCACCTCCGCACCCTCGACGGCGAGCCAGGACGCGATGTTCGCCCCAGAGCCGCCACCATGCATGGTGACGACGGCCGGAGTGTCGCTTGCCCTGGCGAGAGGGTAGCGGGCGCGTGCGACCGCATCGGTCATCAGATCGCCCACCACGACAACCCGCGTCATGATGTCACCACCTTGTTGGCACTACAGGAGGCTGCTGACAGAAAACCTAACAGCTTCAAGCCAGGGCGTGGGGCATAGAGCGGACACGCGTGCACAGTCGATGCACAAGCGTTGCCCAGCAATCCCGACACCAGGGCCCTTACCCTCATGAATGTGGAACCTCACTACCCCGCTCACTGGGAGGCCGACGTCGTCCTGGCCGATGGGGGTACCGCACACCTGCGGCCCATCCGGCCCGAGGACGCCGACCTGCTCCGCGCGTTCTATTCCAGGCTCTCGGACCAGTCGATCTACTTCCGCTTCTTCGGCCCGCGTCCCCGCCTCTCCGACCGCGAGGTGGCGTGGTTCACCACCGTCGACTACGTGAACCGGGTCGCGCTGATCGCGACCCTCGGCACCAAGATGGTCGCGGTCGTCCGCTTCGACCGGCTGGACCAGCAGGACAGCGCCGAGGTGGCGTTCCTGGTGGAGGACGCGCACCAGGGCAGGGGAGTCGCTTCGGTCCTCATGGAGCACCTGCGCGCGGCGGCGCGGGAGCATGGCATCAAGCGCTTCATCGCCGACGTGCTGCCGTCCAACAGTCGCATGATGGCCTTCTTCCGCCAGGCCGGGTACACCGCGCAGAGCCAGTTCGAGGACGGGGTCGTCCGCATGACCCTGGACCTCGCGACCACGGAGACCTCGCGTGAGGTCACGATGGCGCGGGAGCACCGGGCCGAGGCGCGCTCCATCGAGCGGCTGCTCACGCCGGCTTCGGTGGTGGTCGTCGGCGCCGGCCGGGAGGCGGGCGGCATCGGGCAGACGGTGCTCCGCAACCTCCTCGGAGCCGACTTCAGCGGCCCGGTGTACCCGGTCCACCGTGAGGTGAGGGCGGTGGCCGGCGTCCGCGCGTACAAGAGCGTCTCGGCCATCGACGGCGACGTGGATCTCGCCGTGGTGGCCGTGCCCGCGGACGCCGTGCTCGACGTCGTCGAGGAATGCGCCGGGAAGGGCGTGAAAGGCCTGATCGTGGTGTCGTCCGGCTTCGGGGAGACCGGGCCCGAAGGACGGGCCCGCCAGGACGATCTTGTGCGCATCGCCCGCGCGTACGGCCTGCGCGTGGTCGGCCCCAACTGCCTCGGCATCGCCAACACCGACCCGTCCGTCCGCCTGAACGCCACCCTGGCCGCCCACCTGCCCGGACGGGGGCGCGTCGGCTTCTTCAGCCAGTCGGGCGCGCTCGGAACCGCGCTGCTCCAGCGGGTCGCCCAGCGTGGCATGGGCATCTCGACCTTCGTGTCCGCCGGCAACCGGGCGGACGTGTCGGGCAACGACCTCCTGCAGTACTGGGAGGGGGACCCCGCGACCGACGTGATCCTCCTCTACCTGGAGTCGCTCGGGAACCCGCGCAAGTTCGCCCGGCTGGCCCGGCGCACGTCGCGCAAGAAGCCGATCGTCGTCGTCAAGAGCGGCGGCGCCACACAGGGGGTGCCGGTGGGGCACGCCGCGCCCGTCCTCGGGCTGCCGGACACCGCGCTCAGCGCGCTGTTCGAGCAGGCGGGGGTGATCAGGGTGGACGACCTCACCCAGTTGTTCGACGTGGCCCAGTTGCTCGCCTATCAGCCGCTGCCCGCCGGGCCCAGGGTCGGGGTGGTCAGCAACTCCGACGCGCTGGCGCTGCTGGCGGTGGACGCCTGCGTGGCGGCCGGGCTGGAGCCGTGCCCGGCGGCCAACCTCGGGGCACGGGCGGGGGCGCGGGAGTACCGCGAGGCGCTGGCCGACATGACCTGCGAGGTGGACGCCCTCGTCGCGATCTACATGCCGCCCGTGCCGGGGAAAGCCGCCGAGGTCGCCGCCGAGCTCGTACGGGTGGCGCGGGAGACCGGCAAGCCCGTCCTCGCCACCTTCGAGGGGCGCATGGGCATGCCTCACGAACTGCGCGTCCCGGGCGAGGCGGGCGATCCCGGCAAGGGGTCCATCCCGTCCTACCCCGCCGCGGAGGAGGCCGTACGAGCTCTCGCCCACGTGGTGCGGCACGCGTCCTGGCGGGAGAGGCCGCACGGGACCTCCCCCGAGCTCGACGGCGTGGACACCAGGGGCGCCAGGGCGGTCATCGAGAAGGTCCTCGCGGCCGCCGGCGCCGCTGAGCCTGAGGCCGGTTCGGGCGAGAGCCCGATGGCGGGCGGCCCCCTGGAGATCGACGCTACGGAACTGCTGGCCAAGTACGGGCTGGAGGTCTGGCCCGCCGAGGTGGTGACCTCGCCCGACGAGGCCGTCGCCGCGGCCGGGCGCCTCGGCTGGCCCGTCGTCGTGAGGTCCGCCGACCCCGAGGTGGCCCACCGGGCAGGCACGGTGCGGCTCGGGCTGTCCGATCCGGGCGGGGTGCGCCGCGCGTACGACGACCTGGCGGCGCGGCTCGGCCCGGAGGTGGTGCTCTCGGTCCAGCGGATGGCCCCGCAGCCCGCCGTGCCGACCCTGGTGAGGGTGGTGGACGATCCGGACTTCGGGGCGGTGGTGTCGTTCGCCTTCGGGGAGGTCACCGCGCGGCTCCTCGGCGACGAGGCCTTCCGGCTGGCCCCGCTGACCGCCGAGGACGCGACCGCGCTCGTCCGGTCCGTACGTGCCGCGCCCCTGCTGTTCGGCGAGTACGGCTACCCGCCCGTGGCGGTGGAGGCGCTGGAGGACCTGCTGGTCCGGGTCGGACGGCTCGCCGACGAGCTTCCCGGGGTGGCGCTGGACCTCGACCCGATCCTGGTCGGGGAGTCCGGGGTGAGCGTGCTGGGCGCGAGGGCCGTGCTCCGGGACAGCGTCGGCCCGCGTCCCGACAGGGGCCCGAGACGCCTGCGGTGAGCCCGTACGTCACTCCAGGTGTTCCTATCTGGAGTATTGGGGCTTCTGTGGCCAGAGTGGCGGAAAACGCGAGCGCCGGACGGATCCCGTGACCCCGCCGCCGCCCTTCTCCGCGCGAGGCGGCCATGGTGGGCGGCCATGAGGTGAAACAGCGTGCCGAGACAGGGCAGGATGGACCCATGAGGGAAACCCGAGTCTCGGCCGCTGGTCTGCGCGAGGCTATCGAACGCAGCGGCTACTACCCCGATCTCGTGGCCGACGCGGCCGAGTCCGCGCTGGGCAAGGAGCAGGTCACGGCGTACGTCGTGCATCATGAGGCCACCTTCGATCCGGCGATGGAGGTGCGCAGGCACGTCACCGTGGTGGTCCTCTCACCCACCCGGCTCCTGGTGTGCCACACCGACGAGCACCCGCCCGCGGACGGCATGCCCACCTCACACGCGTCCACGACCACGGAGGCCGTGCGTCTCAGCCGCGTCCAGTCCGTGGCGGTCACCCGGGTGGTTCCCGATCCCGCCTCGTACGTCGCGGGCGTGCCCCCGACCGAGGTGACGCTCACGATCGGCTGGGGTGCGATCTCCCACGTGGACCTCGAACCCGCCACCTGCGGGGACGAGAACTGCGAGGCCGACCACGGCTACACCGGCGCGATCACCGCCGACGATCTGTCGCTGCGGGTGAGCGAGGCGGCCGACGGGCCGGAGGCCGTGGGCAACGTCCTGGCCTTCGCCAAGGCGCTCTCCGAGGCGACGGCGCGCGCGGCGACCTGACCTTCGCGACCCGACCCCCCGACGCCGGCCGGCCCCGCCGAGCGGAGGCGCCTCGCGTGGGCCTCTCCGCTCGCGGGACCCGGGCGTGGACATCGGCGGGCACCAGAGCAGAGACTGGCATCTGTCCAAAGACGAAGCCGCTGACCAGTAGCCGTTGACCAGAAGCCAGAAGCCGCTGACCAGCAGTCACCATCCAGAAGCCGTGAACTCGGCAGCCGCGAACCGCAAGCCGCGAACTCAGCGGCCGCCATCCATATGACGAAGGAGGGAAGGGGCTTCCTCCCATGGCTGAAAAGGCACGGGCGTCCGCCCCGGAATTCCCATGAGCCTCAGCCCCTTGATCGACCCCGGTGATCTCGGTGACGCCACGATCCTCGACGTGCGGTGGCGCCTGGTCGGGACGCCCGGCATCGAGTCCTACCGCGAGGGACACCTGCCCGGCGCGGTGTTCTGCGACCTCGACCGTGACCTCGCCGCCCCGGCGGGGCCCGGCGGCCGTCACCCGCTGCCGGAGGCCGGCGCCTTCCAGGAGGCCATGCGGCGGCTCGGTGTGTCCGGTTCCCGCCCCGTCGTGGTCTACGACGAGGCCGACTCCACGGCGGCGGCCCGGGCCTGGTGGACGCTGCGCTACTTCGGGCATCCGGATGTGCGCGTGCTCGACGGCGGCTACCGCAGATGGGCCGACGAAGGGCTTCCGGTGACCAAGGAGGAGCCCGTTCCCGGGCCGGGCGACTTCACGGCCCGTCCGGGCGGCATGCCGGTGCTGGACGCCGCGCAGGCGGCGGCGCTGGCGGATGACGGCGTGCTGCTGGACGCGCGTGCCGGAGAGCGCTACCGGGGCGAGGTGGAGCCGGTCGATCCGGTGGCCGGGCACATCCCGGGCGCGGTCAACGCGCCGACCTCGGAGAACGTCGACGGGGCCGGGCGCTTCCATCCGGCCGAGTTCCTCAGGGAGCGGTTCATCACGTTCGGGGTGCTGCCGGAGGTGCCGGTCGGGGCCTACTGCGGCTCGGGGGTCACCGCCGCCCACGAGGTGCTGGCGCTGACCCTCGCGGGGGTCCCCGCAGCGCTCTACGTCGGCTCCTGGTCGAACTGGGTGACCGACCCCTCCCGCCCGATAGCCAAGACCTGACGCCCAGACCCACAACCCCCCTCACCCCGTCGCCTGGGGCGGGCGCTCACCCCGGCGACTCGTCAGGCCTGATCGCGAAGGGGACGGTCCATCCCAGATCCCGTGCCGTGCTGGGGTTTCAGCCCTCCGGAGGGCTGTTCGGCCGTCCGAGGGAGCCGAAGCAGGCGAAGCCGGGGACGCCGGTCTTCTCGCTCGCCGCCGCGAGCGCCGCGGCCGGGGTGTGCCCGGAGACGAGCAGCGCGTGGAAGAGCGTCATGAGCGTCAGCGCCTCGTCGTCGCGGACCGGCACGAGACCGGCGACGACGCACTCGGTCCCCTGGTCGAGGAACGCCCCGGCGAGGCCGAGCGGCGCTCCGTCGACCGGGGCGTGCGCCATCCCCGCGTCGCAGGCCGACAGTACGACCAGCCCTGGCGTCCGGCGGAGCCGGAGCAGGTCGTAGGCCATCAGCGGGCCGTCGTCCAGCGCGATGCTCGACAGCAGCGGGCCGCGCGCGCAGAAGGTGCCGTGCGCGGCGATGTGCATGATGTCGGACGCGCCGAGCGCTTCCACCACATCGGACAAACGGGCGCCGACCCGTGAGGCCACCACATCGGAGGAACCGGCGCCGACCCGTGGGGCCGCGCCGGAGGCCCCCTGGTGGGTGCGGACGACCATCGCCGCCTCGGCGCCCGCATGTTCCAGACCGGGCCCCGCCACGGCCACCACACGGGGACCAGGAGTCGCCGGACGGCCCTGGGTCGTCGCCAGCCAGGCGTTCGCGCTTGAGGCGACGCAGAGGGCGCGTCCACGGAAAGGGGGTAGCACCGGCCACGGCAGGGTGTGCAGGGCTCCGGTCGGGACGATGATCGCCGGGCGGTCTCCGATGTCACCGGCCAGCGGCCCGAGCAGCCGTGCGGCAAGCCTCTCGGCCTCCCGCGCCGCCCCGCTGCGCGTGCCCGTGTCGCGCAGGCCCGCACGCCGCAGGCCGTACCGGAGCCGGATCGTCGCCTCGGCGGCGGCCGTGTACGAGCCGAGCGGTCGCAGCACGCAGCCCTCGCCCGTGACGACCACGGCGGCGAGCCGGTCGCCGTGCCTCACCGTCTCGATCAGCACGGCGTCGCCGAGCGCCGCGCGCAGCCGTCCGACGGCCGGCGGCTCCCCTGGACGCCCGCGCGCCATCGCCCGCCAGTGCTCGGCCCAGCCCAGCACGATCTCGGGCCGTCCGTCCATCGGCGCGGTCGCGGGCCGTTCGCCGCCCAGCGCGAGTGACAGCCCGAAGTCCGCGAGCCGCGCGCCCGCCCGTACGGCGTGGGCGCGCACTCCGGGGTCGCCCAGGCGCTCGTTGCCCTCGGTGGCCTCCGCGAGGCCCGCGAGCAGTGCGGAGAAGGCTCCCGGCCGGTCGCCCCGCAGGCTCCGCTCAAGGGCCACGGCATGGTGGCGGACGACCCGGTGGGTACGTCCCGCGGGCTGCTCGCCGGCGGTGACGAGACCGAGCTCGGCCTCGGCGGCGTCCCTGTCGGACAGCTCCACCGCCAGCTCGGCCGCCGTGAGCCGGAGCCCCGCCGCCGGGCCCGTCCAGCCTTCGGCGGCCAGCCGTGCCGCCAGGGACCGTACCTCCGCGAGCAGCTCCGGCGTCGGCCGCTCGATGGCCAGGCGGGCGCGGAGGGCCGTCTCGGCGGCCAGCGGCACCCACGCGTCACGTCCCTGACCGGCGAGCTCACCCGCCGCCTGCTCGGCGACCGCCCACGCCTGGTGCGGGTCGCCGACGAGCAGCTCAACCTGGGCCAGCAGCAGGCGGGACTCGGCCAGCGCCACCAGCGCGCCCGAGGCGGCGAGGTCGGGGACGGCCAGGCGGAGGAGCGCACGGGCCTCTCCGGGAAGGTGCGCCGCGAGCAGGGCTCCCGCGAAGTCGGCCCGCATCGCCGCCAGCCGCTCGGGATAGCCGGACAACGTCTCCTCGGCGGCCCGGTAACCGGCGAAGGCGGCGGGGATGTCCCCCTTCCGGGTGGCGACGAACGGCAGGTTGGCCTCGGCGAGGGTGGCCAGGTGGACCAGGCCCGCCTGCCTGGCGGTGGCCGCGCAGGCCGACAGGTCGCGGCAGGCGTCGTCGTACAGCTCCATATAGGTGTGGGCGATGCCCCGGTTGAGCAGGGCACCGGCCAGGAAGCGAGGGTCCCCCGCCCCGGTGAGCCCTGCGACGGCCCGGTCGCAGTGGGCCACCGCCTCCTCGCACCTGCCGAGCCGGACGAGCGCCACGGCGCGCTGCACGCCGAGCCGCGCCGGGTCGAGGCCGGTCAGTTGCCCTTCCGCCAGGTCGGCGACGCGGAGCGCTCCCAGGGGGTCGCCGAGGTCGGCGAGCACGGTCACCAGGGAGAGCCGGGCCTGGGCGGCACGCTCGGGCAGGTCGCGGGCGGCCTCGACCGCGTGGCCGAGGTGCTCCGCCGCCAGCGCGAGGTGCCCGAACTCGCGGGCGGCGAGAGCCAGGGCCCGGTGGGCCACCGAGACCGCCTCCGGGCACCCGGCCGCCTCGGCCTCCGCCAGTACGGCCCGCGCGTGCTCCCGAGCCCGGCCCGGATCGGCGCCCGACAACCGCACCGCCTCCCCGGCAGCCGCCACCAGCCCGTTCACAGGCGGACGCACTGCCATCGGGTGGCGATCGGGGGGTTGCCTGGACGGTGGCAGACGACGCTCAGCCATCCGTGAGGGAGTCCTGTGGTGGCGAACTCGCCGGTCTCGGAGGGGAAGCGGATCTTGCTGACGTGCGGTGTCCTGATCTCGACGCGGGCACCCTTGCCCGGGGCGGGCTGCACCTGGCCGGCCAGATCGATGTGCGAGTCGCAGATCGTGATCTCGACGTCGATGGTCACCCCGCCGGCGGCGAAGCGGAGCAGCCGTGGCTCCCCGTCGGCCGGGCGGCCGCCGGAACGGACCCCGGACGGCGGCCGGACCCCGGACGGCTGCTGGAGCCCGGACGGCTGCTGGACCCCGGACGGCACCCCCACGGGCCCCGCCGTCAGGGCTCCCGGGAGGCGCAGGCCGTACACGGCGCGGGCGTCGGTCGAGACCCGCGCGGGCACCGGATCGGCGCCCGCGGCGATCCTCAGGGCCGCCAGAACATACTCGTCGTCGGTCACCGATCCTCCTCGATAAGGGACCGCAGGCGCCTGAGACAGCGGCCGCGGGTGGGCCCGATGCTGCCGATGGGCATGTCGAGGCGGCGTGCCAGCTGCGCGTAGCCGGCGTCGGGGGCGCACACGATCAGCCGCAGGAGCGAGCGGCACGGCTCGCGCAGCGTGTCGACCGCCGCCCAGAGCCGCCGCCCGTCCTCCTCGGTGAGCATCGCCGCCACCGGGTCGCCGTCGGGGGCGGGGATCTCGGCGGGCAGGGCCGCCAGCGGGGCGCCCGAACGGCTCCGGTGGATGCGCGCCGCCTCGTGGCGCGTGGTGGTGATCAGCCACGCGCCGACGCGCTCGGGGTCGCGGATCGTGTGAAGACTCTCGACCAGCCGGAGCCACGCGGCCTGCACCGCGTCGGCGGCGTCGGTGGAGTCGAGGCCGAAGGCCCGGGCGACGGCCCACATGCGGTATCCGAAGCGCTCGACCAGGTCGCGCCAGGCCGGCTCGTCGAGGAGGTCGAGATCGTAAGGCATGTGATGACTTCGCGTGGTCGGGAGGATGCGCTTGGTGAGCACCTTAGCGGGGCGTGGGCACCAGGACCCCGAGATCGGGGAATCGCCTGCCGTTTCCGGGATCGAGCACCTGGTTCGCCGCCTCGCCGGGGGACATGTGCCGGGCCGCGGCGGCGATGGCGCCGGCCACCACGGCGGCCGCGAAGGACGTCCCGCTCCAGACGGCATAGCTGTGAAAATGCTGAAAGTCCACGAAACTGCTGGTCAAGGATTCGCCACGCGCGCAGGCGTCCACCCAGGGGCCGTACGCGGAGAACCTCGCGCGCTCGCCTTCGGTGGAGTCGAGGGCTCCGACGGCGATGACGCGGGGCATCGCGGCGGGCCAGAAGGGGCGCGGGGAGGCGGTGTTCCCCGCGCAGGCCACGATCACCGTGTCGGGGAACCCGGCGAGGGCGCGCTCCAGCAGCGGCGGGGGCCGGTCGTCGTAGGTGAAGCAGCCGAACGACAGCACGAGCACGTCGACGCGGGTATCCCGCAGGAGGTTGAGCGCCCGGAGCACCCCGGCCTCGTCGCCGTACCCGTTGCTGTCGAGCACCCTCGCCACGCGCAGCCGCACGCCGGGCGCCTGCCGGAGCACCAGCCCGGCGATGAACGTGCCGTGCCCCGCCTGGTGGTCGAGAAGCCCGTCGCCGTCGGCGTCCAGGACCTCGCCGGGCTGGCCGCGGAACCATTCGGCGTCCCTGAACCACGGGTGCGGGGCCACGCCGGTGTCGAGCAGGCCGACGGTCACCCGGGAAGGCTCGCCCGGCTCGTACGCGGGCGCCGGGGCCGGGATTGGCGCCCCGGTGGGCCCGCCGAAGAACAGCGGCTGGCCGACGACGACGTGGTTCGGGGAGACCTCGTGCCCCTGGCCGGAGAGCGTGGCGGCGATCTCGCAGGGGTCGGCCCCCGGCGCCAGCCGTAGGAGGTAGACCCCGTCGATGTTCTCCACCGCCTGGGTCCATCGCGCGGCGGCGACGGGAGACCTGGCGAGCAGGACGCCGGGGCGGATGAGGGTGCTCCGTCCCGGCATGTGCTCCACTGCCTGCACGTTCACCGGCGGCTCCTTATGGGGGAGGTAAACACGGAATGTATCTTCCCCCATACGGAGAGTTGCCAAGCGTGATTAGGTATGACCCGGCTCTGGTGCCCCGCCACGACGGACGGTAGTCTCTCCCTCAGTCACTTGTGATCATCCCAGTATGAGGACGTTGGGGAAGGCGCACCTCGTACGAAACGGGAGGTCCGGTGTCTGCTCGTGGCGTGCTGTACGTCCACTCGGCTCAGCCCGCGCTGTGCCCGCACATCGAATGGGCGGTCGCGGGTGTGCTTGGCATACCCGTCGACCTATCGTGGACTCCTCAGCCAGCTCAGCCTGGCACGGTGCGCACGCAGGCCGAATGGGAGGGCCGCCCCGGCACGGCCGGGGCGATCACGTCCTCTCTCATGGGCTGGCAGCGCATCCGCTTCGAGATCACCGAGGACGCCTCCGCGGGCGTCGACGGCTCCCGGCACGCCTACACGCCGACCCTGGGCGCCTTCACGGCGGTGGTCGGGGTGTCCGGCGACATCATGATCCCCGAGGACCGGCTCCGTAACGTCATGCTCATGGCGGCGCAGGGCCGGGTCGTCCTTGAGGAAGAGCTCGACAAACTGCTCGGAAAGCAGTGGGACGAGGAACTGGAGCCGTTCCGCTACGCCGGCGACGGCGCCCCCGTCCGCTGGCTCCACGCCGCCGTCTGACCACCCGCCCGGTACGCCTCGATCCTTCCGGGTGAATCGAACCGGATCTTGGACCGTTCCGAAGATGATCTCCGGGCGGAGGGTGACGGTGACGCGCGTGGGCGGCTGGACGCCGGCGTCGGAGTTCGCATGTGCGAGAACGACTGCCCGGTGGACCTCGTGGAGCCGCCCTCAGGGGACCAGCTCGAACCAGATCGCGGTGGCGACGTGGTCCCTGCGCACGCCGAACCGTGACGAGAGCGCCTGGACCAGGAAGAGCCCTCTGCCGCCGAGTGAGACGGCGTCCGGAACCATGACCCTCGGAGAGGAGACGGCGGACCCGTCGTCGACGACCTCTATGCGCACCAGGTCGCCCGCCTGGACCATGACGGTGACCGTGCCCAGGTCGCCCGAGCGGCTGTGCTGGACGGCGTTGGTGAACAGCTCGCTCGTCAGGAGCTCGGCGTCCCCGGTGATCCGGTCGTACCTGGCGTGCTGGAGCGCCTCCCGTACGAGGGCGCGTGCGCGGGATGCCTGGTCGCGCGTTCCGGGGAAGTTGGCCGTGACGAGAGGCGTGGCAGAGGACAAGCCCTGTCCTGCGGGTGTCTTCATTTACTGCCGCCTCTCAAGTGTCACCAGACTCACTGGCCACTTTGTGTGGTTAGATGCTCGCCCTAGGTCACAGTCTTAGCAGAGCCTTTAATGCCTCAACTTGCAATCTGTCAGATTGGTTGGTGTCAAAGAGTGTCTTGTCGGATGCTCTAGGTAACCGTCAGACTGGGCGGCCAGTGTTCTTCCGAGGGGCCAGTGTTCCGAGAGGGGAGGGTGCGTGACCGCACGACGTCGCAGCCCGACCGCGCGGCATCGCCGTCTGGTCGCCGAACTGCGCGGGCTCAGGGAGGCCAGCGCCAAGTCGCGTCAGGAGGTCGCCGAGCTGGTGGGCACCACCGACATCACGCTCTGGCGCTATGAGACGGGGCTCACGCGGCCCGCCCCCGCCGACGTCGCGGCCCTGCTGGAGGTGTACGGCGTCGCCGGCGAGGCCCGTGGCGAACTGCTGGAGATGGCCAGGGAAGCCCGCAAGCGCGGCTGGTGGCACCGCCATCGCCAGACGCTGAAGCCGGGGTTCGACTCCTATATCGGGCTGGAGGCCGAGGCGTCGGTCCTGCGCACCTACCAGCCGCAGGTCGTCCCCGGCCTGCTCCAGACCGAGGCGTACGCGCGGGCGGTCATCGAGGCGACCGCGATGCGCTCGGGCCTCGCGGAGGTGGAGGAGAAGGTCGCGGTGCGCATGTCGCGGCAGGATCTCGTCACCCGCGCGGGCGACCCGATCCAGATCGTCGTGGTGCTCGACGAGGCCGTGATCCGGCGCCAGGTCGGCGGGCCGGGCGTCATGCGCGGGCAGCTCCGCCACCTCCTTGAGGCGGGGGCCCTGCCGAACGTCGACATCAGGATCCTCTCGTTCGGCTCGGGCGCTCATTCCGCGCTGGACGGGCAGTTCAACCTCCTGGAGTTCCCGGAGCCGGGCGATCTCGACCTGGTCTACCTGGAGCAGGCCGCCAGCGGTCTCGTGCTGGAGGAACCACAGGAGCGGCGCAGATACGCGTCGATGTTCGCCGACCTCCTGGGCAGGGCGCTCTCGCCCGGGGAAACGGCGATCCTCATCAGTTCGGTCGCGGAAATCAAGGGCTGAGGCCCTCCGGGAAAGGAGACGCAAGGTGACCCACGAGCCTCGTGGCGGCTGGCGCAAGAGCCCGCACAGCACCAACGGCGGCGACTGCGTAGAGGTCGGTGTTCTCGACGGCCATCAGGCCACCGTCCCGCGCGCGGGCATCGGCGAGCGGCTGATCGCCTTCCGGGACTCCAAGGATCCGAACGGCCCCAAGCTCTACGTCACTCCGGGCGAGTGGGACGCCTTCAAGGACTGGATGTCCGACGGGGGTCCCGTCCGAACCACCTAGCCGCGCCGGCCCGGCGCCGGCCGTTCACGCGACGAGGCCCCGCGGATCGGTGCGGGGCCTCGTCGCGTGAACGCTGTCAGAGCGGGATGTTGCCGTGGGCCCCGCGTGCGGGGGCGGCCTGCGCGAGGACCTTGGCGATGGCGCCGCGGCTCTCGGCCGGCTTGATGACCTCGTCGATGACACCGAGCTCGATCGCCCGGTCGAGGCCGCCGGCGACCTTCTCGTGCTCCTCGGCGAGCCGGGCCTCAAGGGCCGAGCGCTCCTCCTCGGGGGCGGCCGCGATCTCGCGGCGCTTGAGCACCCGTACGGCCGCGACCGCGCCCATGACGGCGACCTCGGCGGTCGGCCAGGCGAACACCTTGGTGGCGCCAAGGGACCGGGAGTTCATCGCGATGTACGCGCCCCCGTACGCCTTGCGGGTCACGAGCGTCACGCGCGGGACCGAGGCCTCGGCGAAGGCGTGCAGCAGCTTGGCGCCGCGCCGCACCACGCCGTCGTGCTCCTGCCCGACGCCGGGAAGGTAGCCGGGGACGTCCACCAGGACGACCAGCGGCACCCCGAAGGAGTCGCACATGCGCACGAACCGGGCGGCCTTCTCGGCGGAGAGGGAGTCGAGGCAGCCGGCCAGCCGCATCGGGTTGTTGGCTATGACGCCCACCGTGCGGCCCCCGAGGCGGCCGAGCGTGGTGACGATGTTGGGCGCCCACTTGGGATGCAGTTCGACCCCGGGCTCGTCGAGCAGGCCGTTGACGAGCGGGTGCACGGAGTACGCCCGGCGGACCTTCTCGGGCAGCAGGCCGGAGAAGTCGACGTCCCGCACCGAGTCGAGGCGGACGCGGCCCTGGTGGCCGAGCAGCACTGCAAGGCGGCGGGCGTTCAGCAGCGCCTCGGCGTCGGTCTTGGTGACCACGTGGACCACGCCGCTGCGCTTGCTGTGCGGCTCGGGGCCGCCGAGGCCGGCCATGTCGATCTTCTCGCCGGTGACGCTGCGGACGACGTCGGGGCCGGTGACGAAGATGCGGCCCTGGTCGGACAGGATCACGAGGTCGGTGAGGGCGGGCCCGTACGCCGCTCCGCCCGCCGCCGGGCCGAGGACCACGGAGATCTGCGGGACCACGCCAGAAGCCCTGGTCATGGCGGCGAACACGCGGCCCACGGCGTGCAGGGACTCGACGCCCTCGGCGAGGCGGGCGCCCCCGGAGTGCCACAGGCCGACGATCGGCACCCGCTCGCGGACGGCGACGTCGTAGGCGTGCCCGATGTGCTCGCAGCCCTCGCTGCCCATCGCGCCGCCCTGGACGCGGGCGTCGCTGGAGAAGGCCACCACCGGCACGCCCTCCACGCGGCCCATGGCGGCGAGCACGCCGCTGCGGTCCTCCGGAGAGATCAGGTGGATCGAGCCCTCGTCGAACAGCGCTGAAAGACGTATCAGCGGGTCGCGAGGATCAGGAGCCTCCTTTTCGGAGGACGCGGACGCCACCCCGTCGCCGAGCACGGTCACTGTCGCTCCCAATCAGATGCTGGCGAAGGCGACGGCGACGTTGTGGCCGCCGAACCCGAACGAGTTGTTGATCGCGGCGATCTGGCCATCGGGGAGCTTGCGGGGCACGTCCCGCACGATGTCGATCTCGACGCCGTCGTCGAGGTCGTCCAGGTTGACGGTGGGAGGCACGATCCGGTCGTACAGCGCCTTGATCGTGAAGACGGACTCGATGCCGCCGGCCCCGCCGAGCAGGTGACCGGTCATCGACTTGGTCGCCGTCACGAGCGGGTGGTCGCCGATGATGTCCAGGATCGCCACGGCCTCGACGACGTCCCCCGCGGGAGTGGAGGTGGCGTGCGCGTTGACGTGCCGGATGTCGGCGCCGGTCAGACCGGAGTCCTCAAGGACCCGGCGGGCCGCGCTTCTGAGGCCCGCGCCCGTGGGCTCGGGCTGGGCGATGTGGTGGGCGTCTCCGGAGTAGCCGACCCCGGCCACCTCGGCGTAGACGCGGGCGCCCCGCGCGCGGGCGTGCTCCTCGGACTCAAGGACGATGATGCCCGCGCCCTCGCCGAGCACGAAGCCGTCGCGGCCCTTGTCCCAGGGACGGGAGGCGTGCTCGGGGTCGTCGTTGCGCGTGGACATCGCCCGCATCGCGGCGAAGGAGCCGATGTTGAGCGGGTGGATGGCCGCCTCGGTGCCACCCGCCACGACGACGTCCGCGCGCCCCGACCTGATCATCTCCATGGCGTACCCGATGGACTCGGCACCGGTGGCACAGGCGCTGACGGTGGCGTGGACGCCCGCGGTCGCGCCGAGCTCGATGCCGATCCACCCGGCCGAGCCGTTGGGCATCAGCATGGGGACGGTGAACGGCGAGAGCCGCTGCCAGCCCTTCTCCTTGAAGACGTCGTAGGCCCCCAGGATCGTGGTGATCCCGCCGATGCCGCTTCCGACGACCACACCGAGCCGGTCGGGCGCGACCTTCGGCGTGCCCGCGTCCTGCCAGGCCTCTCGCGCGGCGATGAGCGCGAACTGCTCGGCGCGGTCGAGGCGGCGCGACTCGGGCCTCGGGAGCACCTCGGTGGGGTCGACGGCCGCCCGCGCCGCGAACTTCACCGGCAGAAGGTCGACCCACTCCTCGGTGAGAGCGCGGACCCCCGACTGCCCGGCGAGGAGCGCCGACCAGGTCGAGGCGACGTCTCCACCGAGGGGCGTCGTCACGCCGAGCCCGGTGACGACGACACGTACCCGGTCTGTACTCACTTTGATGCGCTCCTTGTGATCGTCGTGAAGCTGGGGGGCTCAGACGCCCGGACGCGCCGGACGCCTGAGACGGTCAGTTCTGGATGAAGTTGACGACGTCCTTGACGGTCTTGAGGTGCTTGAGCTGGTCGTCGGGGATCTCGACGCCGAACTCGTCCTGGGCGGCGACGGCGATCTCGACCATGGAGAGGGAGTCGATGTCGAGGTCGTCCACGAAGTTCTTCTCGGGGGTGACCTCGGCAGCCGGGATGCCGGTGATCTCGTTGATGATCTTGCCGAGGCCCGCGAGGATGTCCTGCTCGGTCACTGCCATGTCGTGATTTCTCCTTGGATTGAGTTCTCTTCTTGCTGTGTACGGCGAGCCGTGCGGGCCTCCGTACAGGTTCAGGGGATCTCCACCACCTGGCCGGCGTAGGTCAGACCGGCGCCGAAGCCGAGGAGCAGGGCCAGGTCGCCCGACTGGACCTCGCCGCGCTCGATCATGCGGCTCAGCGCCAGCGGGATCGACGCGGCGGAGGTGTTGCCCGCGAGCACGATGTCCTTGGCGATGACGGCCCGGTCGGCGCCGAGCTTGCGGGCGATGGCCTCGATGATGCGCAGGTTCGCCTGGTGGGGGACGAAGGCCGCCAGCTCCGAGGGATCCACCCCGGCACGTTCGCAGGCCTCCTTGGCCACCGGGTGAAGCGCGGTGGTGGCCCAGCGGAACACGGTCTGGCCTTCCTGGTGGAGGAAGGAGTCGCGGTCCTTGACGATGATCGCGTCGGACTTGTCGCCCGCGCTGCCCCAGACGACGGGGCCGATGCCCGGCGTGTCCGAGGGCCCGACCACGGCCGCCCCCGCGCCGTCGGCGAAGATCACGCAGGTGGCCCTGTCGGTCCAGTCGACCCACTGGGAGAGCTTCTCGGTGCCGATGACGAGCACGTTGGTCGCGGACCCGGCGAGCACGGCGTCGCCCGCCGCCGCCAGGGCGTAACAGAAGCCGGCGCAGGCGGCGTTGACGTCGAAGGCGCCGGGCGCCTCGATGCCGAGCCGGTGCGCGACGCGGGCGGCCGCGTTGGGGATCTGTGCCTCAAGGGTGCAGGTGGCGACGACGACCAGGTCGATGTCGCTCGCCGACAGCCCGCTCGCCGCCAGCGCCTTGCCGCCCGCCTGCACGGCGAGGTCGACGTCGGACTCCTCGGGCCCCGCCACGCGGCGCTCCTTGATGCCGACCCGGCTCTGGATCCACGCGTCGTTGGTGTCGATGGTCTTGGCCAGGTCGTCGTTGGTGACGACCCCGGCCGGCTGGTAGCCGCCGAACGCGAGCACCTTGGCGCCCGGGGCGCCCCGCATGATCCTCACTGGGCGGTCTCCTTGCTGATCACGGCGCGGGCTGCCGCGAGGTCGTCGGGGGTCTTGAGGGGGACCGTCTCGATGCCGCGGAGCGCTCGCTTGGCGAGGCCGGTGAGCGTGCCTCCCGGCAGCAGCTCGATCATGGCGGTCACGCCGAGATCGGCCATCGTGGCCATGCATCGGTCCCACCTGACCGGGCGCCCGACCTGGTCGATCAGCCGCTGGACGAACTCGGCGCCGGTGGCGACCGCCGCCCCGTCGGCGTTGGACAGCAGGGTCACGCGCGGGTCGCCCGGCGTGACGCCGGCCGCCTCGGCGCGCAGGTGCTCGACCGCGGAGGCCATGTGGTGGGTGTGGAACGCTCCGGCGACCGAGAGCGGGATCAGCCGGGCACGGGCCGGGGGGTCGGCCTTGAAGGCCGAAAGCTGGGCCACCGTGCCCGCGGCGACGATCTGCCCGGCCCCGTTGATGTTGGCGGGGGTGAGGCCGTGACGCTCGATAGCGCCGAGCACCTCGTCCTCGGCGCCGCCGAGGACGGCGGTCATGCCGGTCTCGGTGACCGACGCGGCCTTGGCCATCGCCTGGCCTCGCTCGCGGACCAGGCCGATGGCCTGCTCCGGGGTGAGCACTCCGGCCAGGGCACCCGCGGTGAACTCGCCGACGCTGTGACCGGCGACCACGCCGGGGACGCCGGACGGCCCCTCGTCGAGCAGGACCTCGGCGACGGCGAGGCCGGCGGCTACCAGCAGTGGCTGCGCGACCGCGGTGTCCCGGATCTCGTCGGCCTCGGCGGTGGTCCCGTAGGAGATCAGATCGAGACCGGCGACATCCGACCACCCTGACAGCCGGTCACGGAGACCGGGGATCTCGAGCCACGGGGACAGGAAGCCTGGAGCCTGGGCACCTTGGCCGGGAGCGACGATGACGAGCACAAAATCCACCATGCCCTGTAGGAGTTCACCACACTGCTAATGATCCGTACGAACTTTGTCGGGGGGTCTTTGTAGGAAACCTCCAGTGGAGGTTTCCGGCCCATTACCGAACCCCGGTTAGGTTACGGTCGCCCGCGACAGCCTGCCGAGGATCAGACCGACCTGCAACGTGAAGGCGGACCTTCCCTCGGTCGGCACGTAGCCGGTCAGCTCTGTGATCTTCTTCAGACGGTAACGCACCGTGTTCGGATGGACGAACAACAGACGGGCCGTGGCTTCCAAAGATGTGCCCTGCTCCAGGTAGGTCGCCAGTGTATCGAGCAGGGGCGTGCCCTCCAGCGGCTTGTAGACGTTCTCGATCAACTGGGCGCGGGCGTCGTCGTCGCCGTCGATCGCCCGCTCGGCCAGCAGGTCCTCGGCGAGCACCGGCCGGGGCGCGTCGGGCCACCCCGTGGCAGCGCGCAGGCCCGCCGTGGCGGCCCGCGCCGACATGGCCGCCGCGTGCAGGTCGGGGACCTCCGGGCCGATGACGATCGGGCCGGGCCCGAAGCGCGGCACCACGTGCCTGGCGGCGTCCTTGATGCTGTCGGCGCCCCCCACGATGACGATCAGGCGGTCGCCCTGCACGCCGGCCAGCAGGTCCTGCCCGAGACGGCGGCCCTTGTCGCGCATGCCGTCGATGACCGTCTGGGGATCGGCGTCGGGGGCGTGCCCGGCCAGCACCACCACAGGGGAGGACGTCCAGCCGAGCGCCGCGGCCCAGGAGTGCAGCCCGTCGTCCACCTCGCCGCGGACCAGCGCGTCCACGATGAGCGCCTCAAGGCGCGCGTCCCAGGCGCCGCGCACCTCGGCCTCGCGGGCGTAGACGTGCGCGGCGGCGAACGCCACGTCGCGGGTGTAGCGGAGCATCGCCTGCCGGAGCAGTTCCTCGCCGCCTGGCGCCGCCAGCTCCTGGACCTCGGCCTCCACCACCTCGACGACGACGCGCACGAGGTCCACCGTCTGCTGAAGGGACACCGAGCGTTTCAGCTCGCGGGGGGCGGTGCCGAAGATCTCGATGCTGGGGGTCGGCCTGCCCTCGTCGGCGTGCTGGAACCACTCGACGAAGGCGGCGATGCCGGCCTGGGCCACCAGCCCGACCCAGGAGCGGTCCTCGGCCGACAGCGCGCGGTACCAGGGCAGGCGATCGTCCATCCGGGTCATCGCCGCGGTGCCGAGACTTCCCATCGCGCGTTCGAGGCGCCGCGCGGTGTCCTCACGTACCCGGTCGTTCACATCCCTAGGGTGCCAGGTCAACGCGAGTGCGACAGCCGTACGGGACGTGGTGGTGCGCTATATCACCGCGACCGCGGTGATGAGCCCGATCGCGAGATGGGTCACGGCGAGCAGGACGGCGCCGGGCTGGAGGGCCGGTTCGGCCACCAGCTGGCGGACCGAGATGCCCGCGACGCGGTCGAACAGGAGCATCCCGAGGGTCTGCACGGCGATGCCCACCAGACCGAACACCAGCGTGGCGAGCAGGCCCTCCTGGAGCACCCCGCCGGAGGACCAGATGGAGGCCGCGACGATCAGGCCGACGGCCGCCAGCCCGGAGGCGGTGAGCAGCGTGGCGTTGGGGTTGCGGTCCGTCTGGATGATCTTGCTGAGGCGGCCGGGGGTGGCCATGTCGATCACGTAGAAGCCGGCGACCAGCAGCAGGACGCCCAGCACCGCGTACGCGAGGATGGCGAGGGCCCCTCGTCCGAGCGCCTCTCCCAGCGAGTCTGCGAGCGCGATGATCATGTGTTTCTCCTAGCGCGTATGGGGTGGGGACACCGGCTCAGGGGATGATGCGGTGAGGGACGAAGGAGGAGGAGTCATCGGTGATCAGACCGGAGGTCTCCCTGATGCCGAGCCCGGCGGCCTCGTCCCCGACGACCCACGCGCCCAGTACGGGGCGCCAGCCGCCGAAGTCGGGCAGCGCGTAGAACTCCTGGTAGACGTAGCCCTCGGCGCCGTAGCCGCCCTCGGTCCGCTCGGTGCCCCCGGGCGTCACGATGCTCATGCTCGCGCCCTCCCGGCCGAGCAGCGGCTTCACGATGTGGGCGGGCAGGTCGCGGGGGCCGTCGAGGTAGGCGGGGAGCAGGTTCGGATGACCGGGGTACATCTCCCACAGCACCGCCAGCAGCGCCTTGTTGGAGAGCAGCATCTTCCACAGCGGCTCGATCCACGTCATGGAGATCTGCTGCCTGACCGCCTGCGGCCCGAAGGGGTCGGCGACCGCCCACTCCCACGGGTAGAGCTTGCACAGCGTACGGATGACCCGCTGCTCCATGTCGACGAAGCGCAGGCTCCGGGAGTCCCACCCGATGTCCTCCATGGCGACCGCGACGGTGGTCAGGCCCGCCTGCTCGGCGGTCTCCTGCAGGTACCCGAGCGTCATCACCTCTTCGCCGGTCTCGTCCATGTTCGTCCATGCGAAGTGCGCCGGGCCGCTCTGGAGCGGAAGCTCCTTCCACCGGTCGACCAGGCGTTCGTGGAGGGAGTTCCACTGGTCGCCGCCGGGGTGGACGTCCTTGAGCCAGAACCACTGGACCAGCGAGCTCTCGACGAGGCTGGTCGGGGTGTCGGCGTTGTATTCGAGCAGCTTGGCGGGCCCGGTCCCGTCGTAGCGCAGGTCGAAGCGGCCGTACACGTGCGGGTCGCCGCGCCGCCATGACGCCTCGACCTCGGGCACGGCCCAGGCGGGGATCGCGAAGTCGGCGTAGCGGTCGTGGGCGATCACGTGGCGGACCGCTTCCAGGCACATGCCGTGCAGCTCCTCGACCTGGCTCTCCAGGTCGAGGACCTCCCGCATGGTGAAGGTGTAGTGCACGCTCTCGTCCCAGTACGGGCGGGTCAGGTGTACCGGATGCGCGGAGCGGTGGTAGGCCAGCCCCTGCGATTCGATGATCTCTTCCCAGCCGTCCCGGGGCGTGGACTCCTCTCGCCGCACGTCAGCCCCTTCCCCGGCCGTGCCGCAGGGGGCTCAACTGCCGCCCGACCCTCGGCCGCCGAAGCCGCCCCGCTGGATGACCGTGCCCGACCGGGCGCTGATGTGCGCGTCCGACGGCCGGACGGTCGTGCCGCGAAGGACGCGCCCGGCCGCGCGGGAGCCCCCGTAGTACCAGCCGTAGGCGCCGTGCGAGCCGTGATAGCTTCCGCCGTGGTCGTCGTCGCACCTGTCGTCGTCCACGACCTGGTACGACCCGTCGGGCTGGCGGCTGCCGAGATCCACGCAGTCGGCGGTGACCTGATCGGCGGAGGTGCCCTGGGCGGCGCAGAATCCGATGACCAGAGTCGAGAGCAGGCCCATGGTCCCGAGGACGATCGCGCTGGACGACCAGCCCTCGTCCGGTGGCTTGCCCCGCTGGGCCGCCGCCCCCTGTGACAGCGGGTGGATCGGCAGGACAGGGTCCGGTTTGGGGTCGGCCATTGAATTCCATCTCTCGAAAAGTCAGCACAGCGTACCGTTTGGACCGATCAACGGGAGAATCGGAACTGAAGTTTCCGAATGGGCCGGATATCGCGATCTCGGTGCGTGGGAGCCGGCATCCCGGCAGGCGGGAGCGTCCGGCCGGCGGCGAGATCGGCGCACGGGAGAATGTCGCCCCCGCCGGGTAGATTCGCGGTTGTGGAACCGGTCGAAGCGCTGAAGAGGATCGCCTTTCTCCTGGAGCGGGCGGGCGAGCCGACCTACCGGGTGCGCGCCTTCCGCGGCGCCGCGTCCACCGTCGAGGGCATCTCGCGCGATGAGCTCTCACGGCTCGCGCGGTCGGGAGGCCTGTCCGACCTGAAGGGCATCGGCAAGGTCACCGCCCTGGCGATCACCGAGGCGCTGGACGGCGCGATCCCCACCTACCTGCGCCGCCTTGAGGACACGGCCGGTCTCGACCTCGACGAGGAGACCGCCGCCCTGCGCGCCGCGCTCAGGGGCGACCTGCACAGCCATTCCGACTGGTCCGACGGCGGGTCGCCCATCGAGGAGATGGCCGTGGCGGCGCGCGACCTCGGCCACGACTACCTCGCCATGACCGACCACTCGCCGCGCCTGACCGTGGCACGCGGCCTGTCCCCGGCCCGGCTGCGCGAGCAGCTCGACGTCATCGCCGCCCTGAACGACAAGCTGGCGCCGTTCCGCGTCCTGACGGGCATCGAGGTCGACATCCTGCCGGACGGGTCGCTCGACCAGGAGCCCGAGCTTCTCGATCGGCTCGACGTGGTGGTCGCCAGCGTTCACTCCAAGCTGAGGATGGACGCCGGCGACATGACCCGCCGGATGGTCACGGCCATCGCCGACCCGCGTGTCGACGTGCTCGGCCACTGCACCGGGCGCGTCGTCCGCGCCGGCGGCAGGCGAGGCGGGCTCAGGCCCGAGTCGGCGTTCGACGCCGAGATCGTCTTCGAGGCGTGCCGGCGGTTCGGGGTCGCGGTCGAGATCAACTCCCGTCCCGACCGGCTCGACCCGCCCAAGCGGCTGCTGCGGCTGGCGTACGAGATGGGATGCGTGTTCTCGATCGACTCCGACGCGCACGCTCCCGGCCAGCTCGAATGGCAGCACTTCGGGTGCGAGCGGGCCGCGCGGTGCGGCGTCGAGGCCGCCCGCGTGATCGACACCTGGTCCCTCGGCGACCTGCTCGACTGGACGACCGCGTAGGCGCCGGCGGGCGCGCCGACGACAGGGCGCCGTCGCGAGGCGGGCCAAATGTCGGTGCCCCGGCGTAGGTTCGGGACGTGAACCGTACCGATCGGCTCAACGCTCTGGTCCAGGAGCTGCGCGCGATCTCCCCCCGGTGCCGGTCCGCACGCGAGCTGAGCGCGCGATTAGGGGTGAGCGTCCGCACGGTCGAGCGCGACATCTCGGCCCTCCAGCGATGGGGGGTGCCCATCCGCGCCGATCCGGGCGAGCACGGGGGCTACGCCTTCGCCGAGGCCGGGCCGCCGCCCCCGCTTGCCCCCGCCCCCGCCGAGGCCGGGCCGCCGCCCCCGCTCGACCCCGCCCCCACCCCCGCCGAGGCCGAGGCCGGCACGCGGATCGATGCCGACGCCGATGCCGATGCCGTCCTGGACGCGAGGGCGGCGGTCGCCCGGGTGATCGCCGGCGCGCTGCGACAACGCCGGGTGCTGCGCATCGTGTACGAAGACCGCTCGGGTGTCACCACCGAGCGCGATGTCGAGCCCGGCGTGTTCATCGGCGGGCGCGGCGGCTTCTGGTACCTGGTGGGCTGGTGCCGGCTCAGGGAGGACGTCCGGGTGTTCCGGCTCGACCGCGTCATCGCCGCCGCGCTCACCGGCGAGCCGGCCAAGGCACGCCGGCAGCTCGACGAGTACGCCCCGGACATCCCCGATCTGATCGCCCGCGACTCCGCCCTCGGCTGAGGTCCCCAGCCCGCTTCCAGGGCGCGTCTGGGCACCAGAGCGTTCCCGAGGGCCGCCGGACAGGCAGAAGGCCCGCCACATGGTCGTGTGGCGGGCCCTGGGAGGGGTGGGTCACTGGCCGGGCGGCCGGTTCCCGAGCTGGCGGCGGAGCTCGTTCAGCTCACGCTCCAGATCGGCGACCTGCGGCTGCTGCTGCCCGTGCTGGCCCTGCTGGGGCTGTCCCTGCGGGCCGTGCTGGGCCGGGTAGCCCCCGTTGTGCTGAGGCGTCTGGTAGCCCTGCTGCCCGCCACCCGCCGGGTTGTACGGGAGCGCGGCCTGCTGCTGTTGCTGGGCCCACGGCGGCGGGGGGACGGCGCCACCGTACCCCTGCTGGGGCGGGTACGACGCGGGCACGGCCTGCTTGCGGCGCTTGCTGAGCGAGGTCACGAGCACCACGACGATGATGAGGCCGATGACCACGCCTCCGCCGATCAGGAGCCACGGCAGCATCGCCGACGGTGCCTCGTCCTTGCCCGAGGAGATCGCCTGCTGGCTGTCGCTGATGTACTTGGCGACGTAGGGGTGGTTGGGGAAGAGCGCCTGCACCTCGCGGAACTTCGGCAGCGCCTGCGAGTAGTAGTGCCGGAAGTAGTCGTCGAGCGCCTCGTTGTACCGGGTCGAGGTGAGCCCCTGCGACGGCTTGATGTTCTTCTCGTTGAGCTTCTCCTTGATGATGCTCACCGGAAGGACGAACGTCTGGGTCTCGGTGTTCTCGCCGCCGTCGGTCACCGAGCCGGCGATCAGCATGCCGATGACCTTGCCGTTCTTGCTGAAGACCGGGCCTCCGGAGTTGCCGTGGTAGGCCGGGGCCTGGGTCTGGATGTACGGCACGCCGGTCTGGGTGGCGCGCTTGGCGTTGTACGGACCCTCGGTCAGGGCCGGGTCCAGCTTGGACTCCAGGCTGAAGAACGGGGTGTTGGTCACCAGGCCGGGGAAGCCGCTGATGTACAGCGTGTCACCGATCTGCACGTCCCCGTCGTCGCCCAGGGGCACGGTCGGCAGGTTCTGCTGGCCGTTGACCTTGAGCAGGGCGAAGTCCTTGCCGGGGTAGCTCTCGCCGACCGACACCAGCTCGGCGGGCACGGGCTTGGCCGTCTTGTCGACGCCGCCGCCGGGCAGGCTCTGCACGACCGCCAGGCTCTTCTCCAGCCCCTGGATCTGCAGGTGGGTGCTGTTGAAGTTGACGTAGATCTGCGTCGCCAGCTTCAGGATCTCCTCGTCGGTCTGGTAGTCGCCGAGGCTCTGCAGGGCCGTCTGGGCGTCCTCCTTGTTGAACTTCCCGAGCGCCTGCTCGGCGAAGAGCTGGCCGAGCTGCTCGTCGGGGGTCTCGACGCAGTGGGCGCCGGTCACCATGTAGCCGTCCGGCGTCACCCACCAGCCGGTGCACAGCCCGCCAACCTCGGCGTCCGCGGTCCGGTTGGGACCCGCGGCGCGCAGGTAGGTGTCGGGGCTGGCGGCCATGTGCTCGAAGACGAACTTCAACTTGCTGCGCTCGTCATCCGCGATCTTGCCGGAGGACGCGGCATCACGGGCCTGCTGACCCAGTGCCGCAAGGGCCGAATCCTTGGTCTCGGGAGTGGGGACGACCACCTGACCGCTGTAGGTCAGGCTGGTCAGCTGGACCGCGGGGTTGGCCTGGGCGGCCAGACGGGTTCCCACGGGCACGTTGGGTTCGCCATCGGCAGTGGCGGGCGCGGCCACGGCCGTCATGCTCATGGCGATCGACGCCGAGGCGGCGACCATCGTGAGCCTTTTCCTGATGTTTCCGTTCACGTTGCCAATCGTGAAACACACGGCTTGTCCATGGCTTGTGACTGACTTGGCGCGCGGCTCCAGCGGGACTTGGTCACGAAACAGGCCCCCGCGCGTGGTCGCGCGGGGGCCTGCCGGCCGGCAGTGAGGAGGTCAGACCCCCATGGACTGCGTCTCGTTGCTCTCCGGGGTCGGCTGCGCGACGACCTCGGTGACGCCGTTCTTGAGGTGGTAGCGCGAGATGGCCTCACGCAGGGCCTCCTGCTTGATCTCGCCGCGCTTGGCCAGCTCGGTCAGCACGGCCAGGGTGATCGACGCGGCGTCCACGTGGAAGTGGCGGCGCAGCGCCGAACGGGTGTCCGACAGGCCGAAGCCGTCGGTGCCGAGCGACGACCAGTCGCCGGGCACCCAGCGCGAGATCTGGTCGGGCACGGCCCTCATGTAGTCGCTGACGCCCACGAACGGGCCGGGCACGTCGGTCAGCACCTGGGTGACGTAGGGCACGCGCTGCTCGGACTCGGGGTTGAGCAGGTTGTGCTCCTCGCAGTCGAGCGCGTCCCTGCGGAGCTCGGTCCACGAGGGCGCCGACCACACCTCGGCCGCCACACCCCACTCTTCGGCCAGCAGGCGCTGCGCCTCAAGGGCCCAGCGGCCGGCCACGCCGGAGGCGAGGATGTTCGCCCGGGGACCCTCGATGTCGGGGGCCTCCGCGAACCGGTAGAGACCCTTGAGCACCCCTTGGACGTCGAGGTTCTCGGGCTCGGCCGGCTGCGGATAGGGCTCGTTGTAGACGGTGAGGTAGTAGAAGATGTCCTCGGGCTGTTCGCCGTACATGCGCCGCAGGCCGTCCTGGACGATGTGCGCGATCTCGAAGGCCCATGCCGGGTCGTACGACACGGCGGCGGGGTTCGTCGAGGCGATCAGCGGCGTGTGGCCGTCCTCGTGCTGGAGGCCCTCGCCGTTGAGCGTGGTGCGCCCGGCCGTGGCCCCGAGCAGGAAGCCCCGGCCCATCTGGTCGCCGAGCTGCCACATCTGGTCGGCGGTGCGCTGGAACCCGAACATCGAGTAGAAGATGTAGACCGGGATCATGTTCACGCCGTGCGTGGCGTACGCCGACCCCGCCGCGATCACCGAGCCCATGGAGCCCGCCTCGCTGATGCCCTCGTGCAGGATCTGGCCCTCGGCCGACTCCTTGTAGGACAGCAGCAGGTTGCGGTCGACCGCGTCGTAGGTCTGCCCGTGGGGGGAGTAGATCTTGGCGGTCGGGAACATCGCGTCGACGCCGAAGGTGCGGGCCTCGTCGGGGATGACCGGCACGAACCTCGCGCCGATCTCCTTGTCGCGCATGAGGTCCTTGAGCAGGCGGACGAACGCCATCGTCGTGGCGACGTTCTGCTTGCCCGAGCCCTTCTTCAGGTCGGCGTAGACCTTGTCGCCGGGGAGCTTGAGCGCCTTGGCCCGCGTCACGCGCTTTGGCAGGTAGCCGCCGAGCGCCGCGCGGCGCTCGCGCATGTACGCGATCTCCTCGTCGTTCTCGCCCGGGTGGAAGTACGGCGGCAGGTCGCCCTCAAGGTCCTTGTCGGGGATCGGGAGGTAGAGCCGGTCGCGGAACTCCTTGAGCTCGGCCTTGCTCATCTTCTTCATCTGGTGCGTGGCGTTGCGCGCCTCGAAGTCCTTGCCCAGGGTCCATCCCTTGATGGTCTGGGCGAGGATCACCGTGGGCTGGCCGACGTGCTCGCGAGCCGCCTTGAACGCCGCGTACACCTTGCGGTAGTCGTGGCCGCCGCGCGACAGCTTGCGGATGTCGTCGTCGGACAGGTGCTCGACCATCTTGCGCAGCCGGGGGTCGTCACCGAAGAAGTTCTCCCGGATGTACTCACCGGTCTCGACGGAGTAGGTCTGGAACTGTCCGTCGGGGGTGGTGTTCATCTTGTTGACGAGCACGCCGTCGACGTCGGCGGCCAGGAGCTGGTCCCACTCGCGGCCCCAGACCACCTTGATGACGTTCCAGCCGGCGCCGCGGAAGTACGACTCCAGCTCCTGGATGATCTTGCCGTTTCCGCGCACCGGCCCGTCGAGCCGCTGCAGGTTGCAGTTGATGACGAAGGTGAGGTTGTCGAGCTCCTCGCGGGAGGCGAGGCCGATCGCGCCCAGCGACTCGGGCTCGTCCATCTCACCGTCGCCGAGGAAGCACCAGACGTGGCTGCGGCTGGTGTCCTTGACCTTGCGGTTGAGCAGGTAGCGGTTGAACCGCGCCTGGTAGATCGCACCGATCGCCCCGAGGCCCATGGAGACCGTGGGGAACTCCCAGAAGTCGGGCATCAGGCGCGGGTGCGGATATGAGGGCAGGCCCTTGAACCCGAGGGACAGCTCCTGGCGGAAGGCGTCGAGCTGCGACTCGCTCAGTCGTCCTTCCAGGAACGCCCGGGCGTAGATGCCGGGGGCGGCGTGGCCCTGGATGAAGACCTGGTCACCCGACTCACCGTGGTCCTTGCCGCGGAAGAAGTGGTTGAAGCCCACTTCGTACAGCGACGCGGCCGAGGCGTAGGTGGCGATGTGGCCACCGACGTTGGTGCGGGCGTTGGCCCGGGTCACCATCACCGCGGCGTTCCACCGGGTGTAGGCCCTGATGCGCCGTTCGACGTACTCGTCGCCCGGGAACCACGGCTCGCGCTCCGGCGGGATGGTGTTGATGTAGTCGGTGCTCCGCAGTCCGGGCACCCCCACCTGATGCTCTCTCGCACGCTCTAGCAGGCGCAGCATCAGGTAACGGGCTCGGCTACGACCCTCCGTCTTCACGACGGTGTCAAGCGACTCGAGCCACTCCTGGGTCTCGCTGGGGTCGACATCAGGCAGCTGGCTGGGTAGGCCGTCGCTGATGATCGAGAAACGCTGGCGTCCGGAAGCCACTGGGTCTCGCCTTCCGAGGATGGACTGGTAAGCCTCTTCTTCGATGTCTAGGTCGTCTTCCATCCTGGCCGCTTACTCCGGAAAGTGCATCTCTACCGTCCGGTAACCAAGATGTCCCTGCTGGCAGGGGCACAACTGTGGCCTAGACCACCGATGGTAGGACGATTCTCCCAGCAAGCAACAATTGGCACCAAACCGGGGGTTCGTCCCTGCCCCGAACTGGGGGGTCGTCAGGGGGCCCGCTTCCCCCCTGCCTCCCCCGTGAGGGTGGCTCCCAACCGCCTGGACGTGGACGTATCCGCTCGCCCGCGACTCCTGGGGCCGAGGTGTCCCTAGTAAAGAGGGCGAGGACCGGGGTCTCGCCCCCTCGGCCCCCTTCGGCCGCCTCGGGAGTCCGGGGCCTCGCGGCCGGTCATGGCCGGGTAACGTTTCGGTGTTGTTTTCCCCTCCCTCTGCCGGGGGAGGCCCTCCTCCCCTTTTCGCCGGGCGCGAGCCGTACGACCCTGGTAGGGGACCCTGAAGAAGGAGGGATCGACGTGTACGCGACCATAGGCGACCGACTCCTGGTCCACGGAACCACCGTGGGCGACAGGGATCGGCCCGGCTTGATCATCGAGGTGCGCGGACCCGACGGATGCCCGCCGTACGTCGTTCGCTTCGACGACGGGCACACCGGATTGGTGTTTCCCGGTCCGGACGCGATTGTCGTCCCAGTTCAGCGGGGATCATAAGATCCGTTAAGTGAAATCGCAGACGTTCGAGGTGAGCACGGGAACCAGGGAACGGGTGCATGACATCACCCGGCGGTGCGAGGAGTTCGCGCGGTCGTGCGGGGGAGACGGGCTGCTTCACGTGTTCGTCCCCCACGCGACGGCGGGGGTGGCGCTGATGGAGCTGGGCTCCGGGAGCGACGAAGATCTTCTCAGTCTGCTGAGCGACCTGCTGCCGGCCGACGAGCGGTGGCGGCACGCCCACGGCTCGCGCGGTCATGGCAGGTCACACGTGATGCCGGCGTTCATCCCGCCGCACGCGACGATTCCGGTGCTGGACGGGCGGCTGGCGCTGGGGACATGGCAGTCAGTCGCTATCGTCGACCTCAACGTCGACAACTCGGAACGGCGTGTTCGTTTGTCGTTTTTGTCCGAATAGCAGATAACGGTGCGGGTCACCGGTCGTGGCGACCGTTGACGACGATGGGTCACAGCGTGTGGACTGTGCCGAAGCGGCCTCGCAGGGGCCGGTAAACCGCATAGGGCGGGGCCATCCAAGCAGGAGGGATAAACGTGAGCGCGACCGCGGGTCAGGCGCAGGGCGAGCGCGGCCTGGCCGAGCGACTCGGTCTGAAGCCGGGTCAGGTGGTGCAGGAGATCGGCTGGGATGAGGACTCCGATGAGGAGCTTCGCCAGTCGATCGAGGAGCTGACCGGCAACGAACTGGTCGATGAGGACTCCGAAGAGGTCATCGATGTCGTGCTGCTGTGGTGGCGCGATGGGGATGGCGACCTGTTCGACGCCTTGAGTGATGCGATGGCCGGACTGGCCGACGGCGGTCAGATCTGGCTGCTGACTCCCAAGGTGGGACGGGAAGGTCACGTCGAGCCCAGCGACATCGGGGAGGACGCCACCACGGCCGGTCTCTCCCAGACCAGCAGCGTCAGCGCGGCCCGCGATTGGTCGGGTACGCGGCTGGTCGCTCCCAAGGGCCGCCGCTAGGTAGAGCTCTTCGATTCGCTTCCCCTGCCGTACGGCTGACACAGGCCGTACGGCAGGATGATGTGCGCTCGCGGTCATCCGTTCATCTTCTGGGCACTTTCCGCGGGGAAAGGACTGGCATGGCAGTCGAGGTGGGCGACAAGGCCCCGGACTTCGAGCTGAAGGACCAGCACGGCACGCCGGTGAGGACCGCCGACCTCCGGGGGAGGCGAGTGGTGCTCATCTTCTACCCGCTCGCCTTCAGCGGCATCTGCCACGGCGAGCTGTGCGCGATCCGTGACGAGTTCGTCGCCTCGGCGCCGGAGGACGTCCAGGTGCTGACCGTGTCGGTCGACTCGGTGTTCACCCACCGGGCCTGGGCCGACCAGGAGGGCTTCACCTTCCCGCTGCTCTCCGATTTCTGGCCGCATGGCGAAGTAGCGCGAACGTACGGTGTCTTCGATGACGAGAGGGGTCTCGCGCTTCGTGGCACCTTCGTCATCGACGGCGAGGGCGTGGTTCGGTGGAAGGCAGTGAACCCGATCCCCTCGGCGCGCGACATCTCCGAGTACCACAAGGTGCTTGAGGAAATCTCCAGGTGATGTGCGCCGGGCGATGACCTGGCGAAGACGAAGGCGGTGGCGACGATGCCCTGCTATCGGTGCGGGGTCCGGCAGACGGACCCGGTGCGTGGCGCGAGCCCGTGGCGGCGAGGGGTTCGCCGTGAAGCACAGGTGCTCATCTGCCCGGCTTGCCAGCGTGAGCACGATCTCGATCTCGACCACTGCGGATCATGCGGCTCCACCATGCTGATCTGCAGGCTGGGGGAGGTGGAGTGCCGGTCCTGCGGTTCGGTACGGCTCGCGCACTCCTCGGAGTCCTCGCTGGTGAAGGCCGGGGCGCCGGGTCTGTCGGAGGAGGTCGAGGCCGCACTGAGCCGCGTCCTGGGAAGGCACCCCGCCTCCTGACCTTGCGATATGACCCATTTAGTAATCTTTGCCGCCTTTTTCCGGTTTTGACTCATGCGCGCTTATGGGCAAAACTGCGCGGGAATGCGCAACACGCCCCGGTGCCTGCCACGGCCGGCCCTGCCGTGAAGATCGTGAAAGAGGGGAAGAACTCGGTGTACGAGTCCAGCCACTTGAGTTCCCCCACCGGCCCGGGGGCGGACGCGTGAGCGCCGTCAAGGCGGGCTCCTATGTCGTCGCCCTCGACGTCGGCGGCACCGCCATGAAGGGCGGCCTTGTCGGTTCCACGGGCGAGGTGCTGCTGACCGACAAGCGCGCGACCCCTCGTGCCGAGGGCCCCCTGCGCGTGGTCGAGGCGATAAGCGCCTTCATCGACGACCTCGCCGAGGCAGGCCAGGGCAGCCCGTCCGGCGTCGGCCTCGCCGTACCCGGCCTGGTCACCTCCGGCACGGCCGTCTACTCGGCCAACATCGGCTGGAAGGACGTCCCCGCCGCCGACTTCACCTCGCTGGAGGTACCGATCCGGCTGGGCCACGACGTACGGACGGGTGGGCTCGCCGAACGCGTCCTCGGCGCCGGCCGCGCCGAGCCGGACTTCCTGTTCCTCCCCATCGGTACGGGAATCGCCGGAGCCATGATCATCGCCGGCGAGCCGTACGGCGGATCCGCCGGATGGGGTGGCGAGATCGGGCACATCCCGGTCTTCCCCGAAGGCGAACGCTGCGCCTGCGGCCAGGTCGGCTGCCTGGAGACCTACGCCTCCGCCGCCTCGGTGGCCCGCCGCTACGGCGAACGCCGCAGCCGCGCCACCTCCGTAGGCGGCCTCAGCGCCCCGTCCTCCAGCGGCTCCGGCAGGCCGATCGCCCCTGGCGGTACCGGCATGGAGCCCGCCGCTGGCGGATTCGGCAGGCCGATCGCCCCTGGCGGTGCCGGCATGGAGGCCGTCGCCGGCGGCTCCGGCACGGTCGTCGCCTCCGCGGAGGACGTCGTGGCCCTGGCCATGCGCGGCGACCCGGACGCCTCCACCGTCTGGGACGAGGCCCTGGAGGCCCTGTCCCTCGCCCTCGCCTCCTACACGCTCCTTCTGGACCCGTCGTCGATCGTCATCGGCGGAGGCCTCGCCGAAGCGGGCCCGGCGCTGTTCGAGCCGCTGGCCGAACGGCTCGAAAGCAGGCTCACCTTCCGGGCGGTCCCTCCGCTGAGGCGGGCCGCCCTCGGGATGAGCGCGGGCATGCTCGGCGCGGCCCTCCTGGGCTGGCAGGCCGCCGGCATCCCCGACGCGGGAGCCACTTGGGCCCTGGATGTGCTCAGGTCGCCTTCTGTACCGTAAGGTGTAGCCCGTCCGCGCTCCGCGAGGGGCGTCCGGGGCGCTTAGCTCAGCGGTAGAGCACTCGCCTTACAAGCGAGGGGTCACTGGTTCGAACCCAGTAGCGCCCACCAGCCAAAACACCCCCGCCAGAGATCTTCTGACGGGGGTGTCGTGCCATTAGCGTGCCATTAGCTTCGCGATCATGGCCGTGTGGACCGTGATCCTTAGCTCTGTTCACTTGTCGGTCCCGGCTTCTTCGATCATGCTGTTCATCGCGTCGGCGATCTTCCGGTCGGCCTGTGCCGTGCTGTGCTGGTAGATCATCGCGGCGCGCACGCTGTCGTGCCCCATCCGCTCCATGAGATCGCGGAGGCTCGCTCCGGACCCGGCCGCGAGAGTATTGCCCGTATGCCGGAGATCGTGGAAGTGCAGCCCGGGGAAGCCGATCTTTCGCGTGGCGTCCGCCCAGTTGGCCGCCCTTCGGAAGTTGCTCCGCCGGAAGATGCCGCCCCGGGCCCCTGTGAAGATCAGCGCGTGGTCTCCCGGGTCGGTGAACTTAGCGAGGTGCTGTTCCAGTGCGGGGATGATCCCCGAAGGGATCGCAACGGTGCGCACACCGGCCCGTGACTTGGGCGGACCGACGATCAGCTCTCCGGTGTCCAACTCGACATGCTGTTGCCGAACGCTGACCGTGCCTGCTCGCAGATCGAGGTCCATCCGCCGAAGGGCCGCCACCTCGCCCCATCGGAGGCTCGCGAACGTGGCCAGCAGTAGAAGCGCGCGAAGGCGTTCCGGCATCAGGTCGGCGAGCTTGAACACCTGGGCGACCGTGAGCACCGGCCGTTCCTCCGGCTTCTCTTCGCCGGCCCCTTTGATCCGGCACGGGTTGCGCGGGATGATCCGGTCGTCGGCCGCCGTCATCAGCACGGCCCGCAGGAACCGGTACGACTTCGCCACCTCGGACGCGCCCACACCCTTGCCGACGAGCGTTGCCCGCCACTCCCGCACCACGGCCGTTTCGATCTTGCCGAGCGGCACGTTGCCGAGATGCGGCACGATGTACCGCCGAAGAAGACCCCGGTAGATCTCGACCGTGCGAGGCCGCAGGCTGGTACGTTCTCTGATCCACTTCTCGGCGTACTCACCAAGCTTGACCTTCGACCGCTGAGGGTCGGTCCAGTCACCCGTGATGAGCTTCGCTTCCACGAGCGAGAGCGCTTTGTCGGCACCGCGCTCAGTGGCATAGGTCGACTCACCGGTTCGAATCCGCCCGTCCGGTCCGGGATAGCGGATCTGGAATCGGCCAGACGGCAGCTTGCGGATGCTGCCGAAACGGCGACGTCCGTCCTTGTTCGCCATCAGGCAGCCCTCCCCGTTGCCGAAAGGTCTGGGACGGGTTGTCCGTCTGCTCGTGCTTGGGCTTGCTGGAGAGCTGCGCGCCATCTCTGCCGTTCGGCGATCTCTTTGAGGAGCCGTTCAGCCAGGGACGGCACGTCACGATCGGCCGGAGTGACCACCCGCCACAGGTATCGGTGCGGGTCTACTGGTTCGGACTGATCATCGGTTGCCGAAAGCCCGAGCTGTTCCAGCACCCAGGCCCGCCGGTCCTGCTTGTGCTCCGACAGCGTCTTGCCAGACCACTTACGCGAGACCAGGACACGACGGCCGGCGTAGCCGAGGTGCTCAGGTTTGTGAGCCTTGGACCGGCACGAGCCCGGACGCATCCCCGGTTTGGCGCCCTTGGGCTGTACGCCGTAGCGCAGCCAGTTCGGACAGGTCGGCGCACACGGCTCGTAACGGAGCACGTTCATGAGCCGTTCCACGTGCGCCCGCACAGCTTCGCTCTCGGAGGTGTGACACTCGGCCAGAGACTTGGTGAGGTACTTCGACAGGTAGTACAGCCCGAGATCGGCACCGGGGGAGCCGGCAAGCACGCCCTTGACGTCGACCTGTTGGCCGAGGCGCACGACGTGCAGGGGTTCGGCGTCCTCGTCGGCGTCGAGCACGTCGAGTGCCTGTTCCCAGGTGGGCAGCAGTTCGCCCGTGGTGGGGTCGAGGTAGTCGCCGGCCTGCCCGTCCTCACGGTCTCCGGCGTGCTCATCGGCGACCCAGACCGGTAGGTGTTCGCCCTCGAAGCGGACTTCATCGCACGACGGCCACCACACCTGGTGGTAGGTCGCCGCCGCCACGGCCTTGACCTCGGCCCGCGGCATGGTGCCCCGCACGGCCATGTGCAGGTGCGGCGCGAGACGGCGTTGAGGTTCGACGGTGGCGAAGTACTGCAGGTCATACCCGGCGACCCGGCGAAGGTTCTGCACGAACCGGTCAACCAGTTTGGGGAAGTGGATCGCATCCCTTGCCGCCCGAACGTAGTCGTATGTGGAGGGGTCGACCGGAGTGCCGTCCGACTTCACTTTGCCGTAGCTGTCGCAGGTCAGGGTGATGAACAGCGACGGCCGGTAGACCCTGCCGTCCGAGGCGGCGAAGGTGCGTCCAACGGTGCGATTCTCCCGCTGCCGTTTGGGCAGATCGGGAGCGTCCTGCCGGCGACGAGTCGAGCGCGAGCGCCGCGGCTTGCCCTCCCCAGGGACGACGCTGCCCCGCACGCCGGAGGTGGCAAGCTCGTCTTCCAGGGTGGTGATCACCTCATCCCACACCGCTGTGTCCCCGCCGGTCTCCTCGGCCAGCTCGCGGAGCACATGGGCATCAGCCCGTTCCTCGATGAGCCAGAGCTGGCGTTCGGTCGGTTCGTTGGGTTCGGCGACCGGTTCGGCCTCCAGATGCCAGCCCTCCCGGCATTGGGCCTTACGGAGCTGCACGGCCCTACGTGCGCACGGCTCGCACTTGCTTTCCAGCGTCGCGCCGCACGGGATGTTGACGATCTCGGTCTTGCCCGTCTCGGTGTCGGTGCGCTTGAGCGGGATCGGGCGAATGCAGACGCCGTGCTGTTTGGCCACCTCCTCGATGACGTCCAGGGCCATCGGCATGGACTGGCGTACGGCCCGGGGGATGTTGCGGTCGTTTGGGTTGATCACCGGGCACCACCGTCCTCACAGGGCAGGGTGATCGCGGTCTGACCGCATTCGTGGCACTCGACCAGGCCGCGGACGGGGTCGAGCCAGAGCATGTTGAGCGTGCGGCACATCGAGCAGCGCAGCCCGTCGAGGAAGTGAGCCAGCGTCATCGTGCCTCACCCACCCCGGCGAACTGCTGCACCATGGCGCGGATCGGAGTCGGAGACGAACGCCGCCCGGACCCGCACCGGTTCGGGAGAGGCTTCCAGCCGGACGTACCCGACGCCGGCCCCGCGTGCGGGGGTCGAGGAGATCTGATCGGCCAGCGCGCCACGGTCCCGCGCCCCGTCGCCGAGCACGAGGTCTACCTGTGTGGGTTCGTCGAGCCGTAGGGCGATCTTGTCGGGGAACAGGTTGCGGATGCTCAGGATCTCTTTGCGCGGGTCCTGGAGCGCGGCCAGGACGCCGACGCCGACCGCTCGACCTTGCGTGGTGAGCGTGGCGAGGGCCGAGCTGATGCGTTCTTTGAGTTTGCGGTCGGTCTGGTAGGCGGTGAGGAATGCCACCTCGTCAACGACCACCAGGACGAAGGGATCCTGCACGGTGGGGACGTGGTTGCGCTGGATGCCGGCGAACCGGCCCGCGCGTTCCTGCATGACCTTGACCGCTGCTTCGAGCAGATCGGCGCAGTCGGCCGGGTCGGCGGCGTACCGGTCCCCGAACAACGCCCGACCGTAGGACAGCTCCATGAGCTTGGGGTCAAGCGCCCACACCTGGACCAGCCCGGCGCGCATCGCGGGGAGTAAGCCGCGGATTGCCGACCACAGCCACGAGCCTTTGCCCGCACCGGTCGCGCCGGCCACCAGGACATGAGTCCCGTGCAACTTGAGCAGGTACAGGGCGCCGTCTTCCCGCAGGCCGATCGGGACCGCCGCCACCTGTACATCCCCCGTGATGGGTAACGCGGGGATGGGCGTAGCGAGCAGATCACAGCGAGGGAAGACCAGCGTCATACGGCCGGGCTTGCTGAGTTTGACCCGGCATTCGGGACCGGCGAACCCGTGGGCGAGGTTGTCGGCCTTGTCCTGCCAGTCGGCCGCAGCCTGCCCCGACAGCATCTTCACCGTGACCACATCAGCCGTCGCGGTGCAGGTGACCTTGAGCAGGCGGGGAAGGTACTCACGGCCGCCCACGTGCTTGGCCAGGCCCGAGACGACCATGACCGGTTGCCAGTGCCGCCGGTAGGTCCACATCCACCGCCACCACGCCCGAAGCCGCAGCCCCATCCAGACGGTGAATGAGACAGGATCGGTCAGCCGCCACCCGGCCAGGGACGAGACGACAGCGACGACGACCACCAGGGCGACGCGCCACCCGTACAGCAGGCATAACGCCACAGGGACGGCCACGACCAGGCAGGCGATCGGGTGCCGCCACACCATCCGGATCAGGCCCACGACGGTCCGGAACAGCATCGAAAAGATGGTGAAAATGGCCGGGGTGTTGACCACGACCGGGCGGAACACCAGCGAGTTGGGGACGGTGGAGACGATGTCCCGGGTGTAGTCACCGGGGAGTTTACGCAGCATAAGCTGAACGCCTCTTCTCGTGAACTTGAGTCTCAGGGGGAGAGAGATCGGGGGCCGCCGGAAGTTGGCGCTTCTGGCGGCCCCGCCCGAAACGATCAGGCCACCTTGGCCGGCGACGCCTGCTCAGTGGTGTTGTGCTCGATGCGCGTGGCGTGCTCGTCGCGCAGTCGCTCACAGTCGGCCAGGAAGCCCGCCGCAGCCTCCAGCAGGCCCCGGGCGAACTTCACGTGCATGTCGGTCACCGTCGTCTCGGCGGTGAGGCCGATGCTCAGGTGCGAGTCGGCGAAGTCGACCGACACGAACGACGCCGGGGTGTCCCTGGCCGGGAAGTAGGACACCCGGGCATGCTCGTCGGGGTAGACATGCATACCCACCCGGGGAGCTTCGTCCGGCTCCATGGTGATCGTGGTGTAGCTGTAGCCCTTCACGCCGCTTCCTCCTGCCGCTTGGATTCGCGCTTGTTCTGGTTGTGGTGGAGCCGCTCGACCTCTTCGGCGAAGGCCCGCGCCTGCTCGGCCAACTCCCGGGCGAACACCCGCACGGCGTCGTCCACCCGCGTGGCCGGGAGCACGACCTTGACTACGGATGCCCCGGCCGACAGCTCCAAGATCGGCGTGCGGTCGGGGTAGGTGTGGCAGTCGACCGCGCCCCGGCCCTGCACGTGCACGAAGGTCTGCGTCCACGAGACCCCCGACCGGCGGCCCATCACGCCGCGTCCTTGGCGCTCACCGAGGGCTTGCCGGCCGCCCGGGGAGCGCGCATCTCCCGCGCCCGGATCGAGTACGCCAGCCGACCCGTCGCCTGGTGGACATACGGGGTGACCGTCATGCCGTCGAACTCCACCGGAGTGAACGGCAGACCCGCCATCGACGCCGGGGGAACCGGCTGCACCGGGGCGAGGATCTTCACCGACACCGTCTTCTGCGCGGCCTTCACGCTCGGGTCGGCGTCCATCACCGCGACCTGCCACACCAGCTCACCCGTGGTCTTGTCCCGCGCCGGGACGAACTTACCGGCGGTGGAGGCTTCGAAGTCCTTCACCTGCTCGACCTCCCCCACGACGTAGCAGCCGTGCGGGAACACCTGCTCGAAGCCGATCGGGATCGGTCCCTGAAGCGCCATGAACACCCCTCTCAACTGGCCAGCCAGCTTGACTGACCAAGTGTGGATATGTCCATTAAACGCAAAACCCGCTTGGCTAGTCAAGCAAACCAAGCGGGCTAGATCGGGAAACTTGAATTACCGGATCGGGTAGGCGTCCTCCAGCTCATGACGGTCCCCAGGCAACACGGTTTGAAGTACCACCCACGCCTTCCCCGTGGCGTCACACGCCACCGCGAACAGATCCAGCAGCGCAGCCGAACCGGGAACCCCGAGCAGGTCACGCTCCTCCTTGGTCGGGTTGCGCGCGGTCAGGTGCTCGATGATGTGATCCAGCCCCACCCCTGCCGCAGATTCCACCAGCCGCCGGACCCCGTGCGCCAGCTCTCCCGGTTCGGCCAGCGCCGTACCTTCCGCCAGGTGCGCCGGCACCCACACCGCGACGATCTCCGACGGCTCATCGCCCTGATGCACCACCGTCTTACGCAGCACCACCGAGGCGCCCTCATCGGCCCCGAGGTAGGAGGCGATCCGCCGAGGAGCTTTCACCGGCCCGGCCGACACCAGCCGCGTCGTAGCCGGGATCTCTTTACGGTCGAGCAGTCCGCGCCCGGTACGAGGATGCTGCCCCGCAGACAGAGCAGGCCGGCCCCGCACGAACCGTCCCTTGCCCTGCTGAGTGACAATCCACCCGTTATCCCGTAGCACCCCCAGCGCCTTGACCACGGTTGGACGCGCCATCCCGAACTCGGCCATCAACTGGTGTTCGCTCGGTAGCGGTGAGCCGGGCGGGTACTCCCCGGCCTCGATACGCCGTTCCATCTCGGCGATCAATTGCGCGTACTTGGGTGGCGTGTACTCGAACGACATCCGGGGGACCTCACATTCAGCTTGCCTGCCTAATCAAGCACGTTAGCAGGACAGCCAGGCTGTGCGAAGCCCCTACCAGCGGTAACGCGCACCAACCAAAAGCCCCACGAACGCCGCAGCCGCCGCACACGGATAAGCCCCCACGACGACACATCGTGGAGGCTCACACCGCGGAACACTACGAAGACGAGACGGCTCTCCCGTCATCCGGCGCCGTACGCGGACCGGGCAGGCGCAGCCCGTTGCGTCGCGCCTCCACCTTGGATTGCTCATCCAGCCGCGCAGCAAGATCGGTAAGAGTGTCGGCTCCCAGAACGTTTCGGATGCCCGACCTCTCGGTGTCAGCCGACCAGGAATGGTGGCGTATGGCGATCCACCCGCCATGAAAGTCGTGGATCTGCCATGTTCTGCCATGGCGTTGCTGGAGTTGACCGAGGGTAGGAGCGGTCACCGCGCCGCCTGCCAGTCCCGAGCCGTCCCCACCAGGTAGGCCAGCGCCTCGCGGCCCTCCTCCACAGGGAACAAGAACTGTGGCGCGTCACCGGCCGGACGGACGCAGTAAGCCGGCTCACTCTTACCGGTCACGATCGTCACCGTCGCACGAAGGCGGTTATCCGCTCCCCGCACCTCCAGCTCAGGCGACACATAGCCCGGAATCCCCAGGTCATCGAACAGCAGACGCAGCCGAATCACCCGGACCACCAGGCCGCGGATCCCGTGCTTCCGAAGCCCATCATTGAGCCCGCCCAGCAGAGTGCCGTAATACGCCGCAGTCGACTGCGATACGACGGCACTGGCGATGCCCATGTCCGCCTTCCCTCTGCCCTGTTGGCGATCCGGCAAGATCGAGCCCGTCATGCCGCTTCCTCCTGACCGTCCGGACAGTCGAAGCACGCCACCCGGCGAAGCCCCACCGGCTCACCCTCCAACCGAGCCCCGGCATTCGCTCGATGCGCCCGGATGAACCGCCAGCCCTTTCCCCGGCACGCGGCGCATTCCGTCTGGTTCTGCTCGTCCTGTAAACGCATGGGTCCAGAGTTGTGAAAGCCAAGTTGGTAACCCATCCCGAGCCGTTATCCCTTGACGGGATAACCCCAAGTCACCTACCTGTTGTAGGTCGGCGATCGGTAACGACCCGGGGGACCAGCGCATGCGGCCACAGGTGAGCGAGCCCATCGGCCTATCTGCCACGTTCTGGCAGCGCCAAGAAGTATTTGGGGCTCTACGCGCCCGCGATATCGGCCAGATATTCCGCCTGGTCCGCCAATACGGCGGAATGAGCCAAACACGCATCGGTATCGCCGTCAGCCTCAGTCAAGGCAAAGTCAGCGCCATCATGAACGGGTCCGCGCAGGTCACAGCCCTTGAGGTGTTCCAGCGCGTCGCCGATGGGCTGGCCATGCCCGACCTCGCCCGCATCGCTCTCGGACTCGCACCCCTCAGCTCGGCCGCCGCCATCCCTCCTTGGGATACCACCCCGCCACCCGCCGAGCCGTCTCGCATAGCGCCACCTACTGTGGACCTCGTCCGATCAGGGGAGGACGAGGACACCATGAGACGCCGCGACTTCGTGGGACTGACAGGCGCCGCCCTGTTCAGCGCCGTACTCCAGCCCACCCCAACCAGCCGGCCAGCAGACGGCATCGAAGACATCGCCGCCGCCCTGGTCGACTACCCCACCCCGACAGACCAGCCCATCGACCTCGCCACACTGGCCCGCGCCGTCACCCAGGCCAAGAGCACCTACCAGGCATGCCGCTACGCCGAAGTGACCGCCCGGCTTCCCAGCCTGCTTCGCTCAGTACGAATCGCCTGCGCCACGACGACGGGGGATGCCCGCCAGCGGGCACACGTGCTGTCCGCCGAAGCCCACCACGTCGCCGCGTCCATCCTGCTCAAGCAAGACGACAAGGGTCTTGCCTGGCTGGCAGCCGACCGCAGCACCCAAGCCGCCCACGCGTCAGAGAACTCCCTGATGATCGGCTCCAGCGCCCGCATCATCACCCGAGCCCTCATGGACGGCAAACACCACCGCGCCGCCATCACCACGGCCAGCGCCGCCGCCCAGCGCATGGACACCGACCTCACCCGACCGAGCGACAACGACCTATCGGTGTACGGGTCCCTGTTGCTCAGCGGAGCCGTCGCCGCCGCCCAGACCGGAAACCGGCCCACTGCCGCAGAACTTCTCGATGAAGCCGACCAGGCAGGCCGCCGACTCGGCCACGACGGCAACCACATGTGGACCGCCTTCGGCCCGAACAACGTCCTATGCCACCGGGTGAACATCGCCCTCACGATGGGCGACGCCGGCACCGCGGTTGACTACGCCCGCCAGGTGAACATCAACGCCTTACCGATCAACGAGCGCAAAGCCACGCTGCTACTCGACACCGCCCGTGCGTTCCTCACCTGGAACAAGCACGACCAAGCCCTCTACGTCCTACGCGCCGCCGGCGAAATCGCCCCTGAAGAGATCACCGCCCGCCCCGCCACTCTCCGCCTGGTCCGCGACATCCTCGCCACCGCGCCCATCACCGTCCGGCGAGAAGCCCGCGAGTACGCCGAATCCCTCGGAGTGTCCGCGTGAGCAAGGTCCTCTACATCATCGTGTGCGCCGCCGGCTCCGCCGCAGACGTCGACAAGCTCGTCACGCTGGCCCAAGACGCGGGATGGACGGTCCAGATCATCGCCACCCCACCCGCACTCGACTTCATCGACGTACCAGCCCTGGAGAAGCAGACCGGCCGCCCCGTCCGCAGCCAGTACCGCAAGCCGGGGGAGCCGAAGTCCCCCAGGGCAGACGCCATCATCGTGGCCCCCGCCACCTACAACACCATCAACAAATTCGCCCAAGGCATCGCCGACACCTACGCCCTCGGCCTACTAGCCGAAGCCCCCGGACTCGGCATCCCCGTCGTCATCCTGCCGTTCGTGAACTCGGCTCTGGCCGGCCGAGCACCCTTCTGCCGCAACGTCGAACAGCTACGCGCCGAAGGCGTACACGTCCTGCTCGGCCCCGGCAAATTCGAGCCCCACGCCCCCAACTCCGGGGCTGACCACACCGACACCTACCCGTGGCATCTCGCTCTGTCCGCCCTTCCCCCGTCGGAAACGTAGACGGACACAGTTCGGATCTTGCCGAATTGTTCTGTTATGTATCAAGGCGGCGGCTACGCCGCCGCGCGGCCTTGCGCCCGCTCGGCGGCCGGGCATGCGGCCTGGCGGCCGGTCCCGGCCGCCAGCAGCTCAGGCCGTTGCGCAGGCTATCTCTTATTCTGGTTAGCTCACTCGGCGACTGCGCCATGTGCCGACCTAAAGGGCATGGCAATTAAGATGCCTTAAGTGCCCCGCGACAGTATCGTGACACCCGTGGCTCAAGGTGCGAAGACCTGGCGTTCTGGCCGTTTCTGGGTGGCCGGCGCTCCGGAAAAGACCGTAGGTGGTTGGCTGGATCTCTCGGAGCGCTGGCCCCTGCTCATACTCGCGGACCCTCTCACGCCGTCCATGCGGGAGGTGTCTCGGTCGGTAGGATCAGACGGTAAACCATTTGTGACGATGGTCCCGACTGACGACGATGACGCGCGTAGCAGTCGCGTCATCCATGCGGAACCTGTCAAACGTGTTGAGACATCAGGCTACTTGTGTGGTTTGTGGTGAAGCGCCGTCGTCTTGAGACGTGAGTGGTTTGTTGATCCACAC